>JAGVLZ010000085.1 GCA_020054055.1 Phycisphaerales bacterium | reverse complement strand
GGAGCGCGCGACGAGCCGCGCATCACCGCGATCGGGGGCGAGTTGCTGAGCCGAGCGCGGGAGCACAAGACGGGGCTGCTGTCATCGAAGTTTTATTCGGATGCGCTCATGGAATGGTCCATGAAGGACCCGAACTTCAAGGTGCAGATGTTCCGGTTTGTGGACGCGTTCCCGACGCTGACGACTCCCGATTCGATCTACGACCACTTGAACGATTATCTTTCGCAACCCGGCGTGACGGTGCCGGGGGTGATCGCCACGGCGCTCAAGGCGGGGACGCTGGCGAAGGGGCTGGCGGTCAAGACGATTTCGTCGCAGATCACGGGGATGGCCGGGAAGTTCATCGCGGGGACCGATGCGGCGAGCGCGCTGCCCCAGTTGAAGAAGTTGTGGGAGGACGGCATCGCGTTCTCGGTGGACCTGCTGGGCGAGGCGTGCGTCTCGGACATGGAGGCGGAGGCGTACCAGAAGCAGTACCTCGATCTCGTGGGGAACCTCCCGGGGGCGGTCGCGGCGTGGAAGGGGAGCGCGATGCTCGAGCGCGATCACCTCGGCGCGATCCCTCGCGTGAATGTCTCGATCAAGGCCTCATCGCTCAGCGCGCGGTGCGACCCGATCGATACGCAGGGGTCGATCCGCGACTTGATGGGGCGCTTGCGGCCGATTCTCGAACTCGCAAGATCGAAGAATGTCTTCATTAACTTCGACATGGAGCAGTTCGCGCTCAAGGACCTGACGATCGAACTCTTCCAGCGCTGCTGCGAGGAGTTCGATCTTCCCCCCGGGATGGCGGGGCTGGCGATGCAGGCGTACCTGCGCTCCGGCGATGACGATGCGCGGCGGGTGTGCGAGTGGGCGAAGAGGGCGGGGCGCGTCGTGTCCGTGCGGCTCGTCAAGGGAGCGTACTGGGATTACGAGACGATTCACTCGGAGCAGATGGGGTGGGCGCAGCCGGTGTGGGGGACGAAGCGCGAGACGGACGCGTGCTTCGAGCGGATGACGGAGATGTTTTTGGACTCAACGCCCAGGGATTCCCTCGCGGGCGCTTCGGGCTTTGAAGGAGGAGTCAAACTCGCGCTCGGTTCGCACAATGCTCGATCGATCGCGGCGGCTCTTGAGGCGCTTGATCGTCGCGGCCTGCCGCGCAACGCGATCGAACTGCAGATGCTGCACGGCATGGCCGACCAGTTGAAGTACGCGGCCCAGGAGATGGGGCTGCGCGTCCGCGAGTATGTGCCGGTGGGGGAGATGATCCCCGGGATGGCGTACCTGGTGCGGCGATTGCTCGAGAACACATCGAATGAATCGTGGCTGAAGGCGGGGTTTCTGGACAACGCGGACCCGGCGGTGCTCTTGGCTTCGCCGCATGAGAAGGGTTCCGGGTTCGGGGGTCGGGGGTCGGGGGTCGCGGCGGTCCGACACACGCTCACCCCGGCGGTCTCGGGGTTGGGTGATGGGCAGCCCTTTTTCAACGAGCCCTTCCGCGAGTTTCACAAGGCGGGGCCGCATCGCGCGTTCGCGGATGCGGTTGAGCGTGCGCGCGTGCCCGTTGTCGCGAACGACAGGACCGTGGCGGAGGCGGGGGAGGCGGTGGGACGCGCGATCGCGTTTTTTCCAAAGTGGCGCGACACGGAAGCGCGTGTGAGAGCGGCGACGATCGTGAAGGCCGCGGCGATTATGCGCTCGCGCCGCGATGAACTGTCGGCGGTGATGATTCGTGAATCAGGCAAAACCTGGCGCGAGGCGGACGCGGACACATGCGAGGCGATCGACTTCTGCGAGTTCTATGCGCGGCTGGCGGTGCCGCTGTTCGAGCCGGAGCGGATCGGGCGGTTCGTGGGAGAACTGGATCACACGTTCCATCAGCCGCGGGGGGTGGCGGTGGTGATCTCGCCCTGGAACTTCCCGCTGGCGATCTGCTGCGGGATGACGGTCGCGGCGCTCGTGACGGGGAACACGGCGATCGTGAAGCCCGCGGAGCAGACGCCGGGGATCGCGAAGTTGATGGTGGATATTTTGCACGAAGCGGGTGTGCCGAGGGACGCGGTGCAGTTGGTGCCGGGGCCGGGGGAGACGGTCGGCGCGGCGCTGGTGCGCGATCCGCGTGTGGCGCTGATCGCGTTCACGGGTTCGATGAATGTGGGATTGGACATCCTGAATGCGGCGGCGCCTTCTTCGCCTTTCTCCACACCCACTCGTGGCACGGGTTTGCAACCCGTGTCTCACGTCAAGCACGTCGTCTGCGAGATGGGCGGCAAAAACGCGATCATCATCGATGAATCGGCGGACCTGGATGAAGCGGTGCTGGGGGTGCGGCACTCGGCGTTCGGGTTCCAGGGGCAAAAGTGCTCCGCGTGCTCGCGGTGCATTGTTGTCGGGTCGGCCGATGTGTACGAGCACTTTCTTGAGCGGCTCGTCGAAGCGACGAAAGCGCTCGTCGTCGGCGATCCAACGCGGCCCGGAACCGACGTGGGGCCGGTGATCGATTGGGACGCGAAGAGGAAGATTGAGCACTACATCGAGCGGGGGAAGGCGCAGTCGAGGCTGGCGCTCGCGATGGAGGTGCCGAGGGAAATGGGTTCAGGATTCAGGGTTCAGGGTTCGGGGTCCAGTCCCAGGACTCAGGACTCAGGACTCAGGACTCTGCCATTCGTTGCCCCCCACATCTTCGCCGACGTGAAACCCGAGCACGACATCGCGCGCGAGGAGGTCTTCGGCCCGGTGCTGGCGGTGATGCGTGCCGCGACGTTCGACGAGGCGCTGGCGATGGCGAACGATTCGCCCTACAAGTTGACGGGGGGTGTGTTCAGCCGCAAACCGAGCCACCTGGAGCGCGCGCGGCGTGAGTTCCGGGTGGGCAATCTGTATCTGAATCGGGGTATCACGGGGGCGCTGGTGGCGCGGCAACCCTTCGGCGGATTCGGGATGTCGGGGACGGGGTCGAAGGCGGGCGGGCTGGAGTACCTGCTGCACTTTGTCGAGCCACGGGCGGTGTGCGAGAACGCGATGCGGCGTGGGTTTGCGCCGGAGGGATGAGGGCACGCGATGTGGAGGGACGATCGACCGATGGATTCGCATGGGCGCATCGATCGTGCTCATGCCGATTTGCCTGATTGGCCTGTGGAAGAGCACGTTTCACATCGTGGGAGGAGTCACCCGATTCGAGGTTCTGGCGTGGTGGACTGTCGTTCTTGGCGATGCGATCCTGTCGGGCGTGCTTTGGTGGCGTTACTTGCGTTGGCGCGTGGTCCATTGTGTCTGCGGGTACGACCTCAGCGGACTACAAACCGACCACTGCCCTGAATGTGATCGCCGCGTGCAGATCATCTGATCGCGCCGAGGCGCAGTGCCGGCAATCCGCTACGATCCTCGCACCTGCTCCCGAGGCCCACCATGTCACTCATCGTCACCGGCACCATCGGCATCGACACCGTTCACACTCCCACCGACAAACGCGAGCGCGTCCTCGGCGGGTCATGCACCTATTTCGCCGCCGCGGCGTCGTTCTTCACGCAGGTCAGGCTGGTGGCGGTGGTGGGGGATGATTTTCACGCGGACTATCAGGCGGTGTTCAAGAAGTTCCCGAATGTCGATGTAGATGGTTTGGAAATTCGGAAGGGGTCGAAGACGTTTCGGTGGGGCGGGAAGTACCTGGAGGACATGAACGAGCGCGAGACGATGTTCACCGAACTCGGCGTCGTGGCGGAGAAGCCCCCCACTCCTCCCGCGAAGTACGCCGACTCGAAGTTCGTGTTCCTGGCGAACAGCCACCCGTCGGTGCAGATGGCGATGCTCGAATCGTTCCCGAAGCGGTCGATCGCGGTGGCGGACACGATGAACCTCTGGATCGATATCGCGAAGCCGGAGTTGCTGGCGCTTCTGATGAAGGTGGACGGCCTGGTGCTGAACGATCAGGAAGCGCGGATGCTGACGGGGCTGCGCAACCCATTCACCGCGGGGAAGATGATCCTGAAACTCGGGCCGAAGTTCGTCGTCATCAAGAAGGGCGAGCACGGCTGCGTCCTCGTGCATCGCGACGGCGTCGCGGCCCTGCCGGCGTACCCGTGCGAGAACGTCGTTGACCCGACGGGCGCGGGAGATTCGTTCGCGGGGGGGATGATGGGGCACCTCGCCGCGGCCCACTCGAAGGACCAGAACATCGGCATGGCCTCGGTGCAGCAGGCGCTGGCGCACGGAACGATCATTGCCTCGTTCGCCATCGAGTCATTCAGCCTCGATCGGCTGGCCCGGCTGACGAAGGACGAGATCGCCCGGCGGTACACGGAGTTTCAAGCGCTGGCGCGGGTGTGAAGAGGAGGGCTGAAGGCCGTCGTTTCTAACGGATTCTCCTTGCCCGAAGCGCCATTGCGAGGTAGACTGATGATCAAGCGTCATCAGGAGGGTCCGATCATGCGCCAACACCTTTGGATCGGAGCGTCGTTGCTCGCGGCGGCGGGCGTGCCGGTGAAGGCGTCTGCAGCGCGAGAGTCCGTCCTTTCG
>JAGVLZ010000036.1 GCA_020054055.1 Phycisphaerales bacterium | reverse complement strand
GCCCGAGCCGGGTGCCCACACGCCGCCCGTGCCGCCGGTGTACGACCCGCCGGCGCCTCCGACGCCGACGCAGGACAAACTGATCCTCATCACACACGGGTGGAACACATCATTCCAGTTCTACGCCGACTTCTGGGCGCCATTGCGGAACGTGATCGCGGCGCGTGTCGGCTCGGATTGGAAGGTGCAGTCGTACAACTGGACTGCGGACTCACTGACTGGAGACCTTCCCTACGGGCCGGATCTTGCTCTCTCGAACGGCCTGTGGCATGGCCTGGTCCTGGGCAAGGCGATCGCTGAACAGAACTACGTCCATGTCCATCTGATCGGGCACAGCGCGGGTTCGGCGGTGATCGCCGCGGCGGCGTACCGCATCAAGTTGCTCTCGCCGAACACGAAGGTGCATACGACGTTCCTTGATGCGTTCGCGGGTACGTTCCTGTTGACGGGTGTAGGCAACTACCAGACCGCCTACGGCGGAAACTCGGACTGGTCGGATCACTACTTGTCGGCGGAGCGATACTTCGACGTATGCGGCTTCGGTACAGGCGACTTCACCCAGTTGCGGCTCTCTCAGTGCTACAACGTCGATGTTTCGCTCGCTGATCCCGAGTACTCGACGCAATGCCTGTCGGACCACGCCTGGCCGCGCTGCTTCTACCGCGCCACGGTGGACAGCATGGCCGTCGCCGATTGCGGCCTGCCCGACGGCGGCACGATGGGCTTCGGCTTCCCGCTCAGTTACGAGCAGGTCGGCGGCAACCTTCAGACATGGATCAGCAGCAGGAACTCCATGTACCCGAGGAACGGGTGGCAGGCGCTGCCTGGCACGCTGGTGACCGCCGACGAGCGCGGTGGGGACGATGACGATTCCGTTTGGGAAGTTCGCAACGACCCGCCGATGAATCTCCCGTCGCTGACATCCAACGTCAGTGCGCCCGAAGCAGTCGTCATCACCGGCGGGGCCTTCTCGGCGACGACGACCCCCGCGGGAGCGCCCGAGCCGGCGCCCGCGTGGGCTAACTTCCAGATCACGACCACGCAGCCGGTGAACTTCATCAAGTTCGACCTCGCGTTCACGAGCAACCCCACCTCGGCGGGGCTGGTCACGCTGTACGTCAATGGGATCGAGCGCGGCAAGGTGGATGAGCCGTTCGCTCTGCCGGGGATAAACACCTACGCCATGCCGACGCCGGGCGAACTCGCGCCGGGCCAGCACGTCTTCAGTTTCCGGCTCGATCCTTTCAGCCCGTCGGTGTCGAGCATCGTCGTGAGCAACGTCTCCACCGGCTGGGCCGGGTTTGTCCCCGCGCCGTGCGAGGGGGATGCGAATGACGACGGGGCGGTCGGGTTCGCGGATGTGACGGCCGCGCTGACGAACTGGGGGTTCTCGTACCCCGATTCGACGGGGCCGGGCGACGCCAACCACGACGGCGTGGTGAACTTCGCGGATATCACGAGCGTGCTGACGAACTGGGGATTGGCGTGTCCGTGAGGGTGTTGAGGTTGGGAGATTGCGGGAGTTTCTGTCGCCCCGCTGGTGCGAAACAAAGGCGCCCTCTCTGTCTCGAAGACTCGATATCTCTCTTGCCCCCCCCCGATGGATGCACGAGAAGAGGAAGAGGGTGGGGTGCGCACGGGTCCACGGGTTGCGCTGCGCTTCACCCGTGGCTACAGGCCGTCGCCCCGCTGGGGCGAAACAAAGGCACCCTCTGTGTCTCGAAGACTCGATATCTCTCCCGCCCCCCCCGATGGTGCGGGAGAGAAGGTCGATCGGCTACATGTGCTTCGCCACTTCGTTGCCGAACTCGGAGCACTTCACTTTGCGGACCTGCGTGTCGCCTTCTGCTTTCATCAGTCGTTCGAAGTCGTAGGTGACGGTCTTGGCGCTGATGGCGCCGTCCATGCCCTTGATGATGAGGTCGGCGGCCTCGGTCCAGCCCATGTAGCGGAGCATCATCTCGCCGGAGAGGATGAGCGAGCCGGGATTGACCTGGTCGAGGTTGGCGTATTTCGGGGCGGTGCCGTGGGTGGCCTCGAAGATGGCGTGGCCCGTGACGTAGTTGATGTTCGCGCCGGGGGCGATGCCGATGCCGCCGACCTGTGCGGCGAGCGCGTCGGAAAGGTAATCGCCGTTGAGGTTGAGCGTGGCGATGACGCTGAAGTCGCGCGGGCGGGTGAGGACTTGCTGCAGGGTGATGTCGGCGATGGAGTCTTTGATGAGGAGCATGGATTTCCATTTCCCGCCGCCGTGGGTGGGCCAGAGTTTGAGGGCGGTGTCGATCTCGGCGACGACGGCCTGCTTCTGTGCGGGGGTCATCATGTCGTAGCCGGGGTCGATCATCTTGGCGTTGGCTTCGGCGGAGAGGTCGGTGTTGGATTCCTTGTTGCCGAGGATCCAGGATTCGCGCTCGGTGACGATGTGGTTGCGGTAGAAGTCGGCGGCGACCTTGTAGCCCCAGTCCTTGAAGGCGCCCTCGGTGAACTTCATGATGTTGCCCTTGTGGACGAGGGTGACGCTCTTGCGTTTTTCCTTGAGGGCGTAGCCGATGGCGGAGTGGACGAGTCGCTCGGTGCCGAGGTACGAGACGGCCTTGAGGCCGATGCCGACTTCGACTTTCATTTCGCGCTTGGGCGCGCCGATGCCTTCGAGGGCCTTCTGCCAGTCGGCGCAGGCCTTGGTGGTGCCGAAGCGGATTTTGGCGAACTCCTTGGGGAAGTTCTGCTGGAAGAAGTCGAGGATTTTCTGCGAGTCGGCCGTGCCTCCGGCGTACTCGATGCCGGCGTAGATGTCCTCGGTGTTCTCGCGGAAGATGACCATGTCGCAATCGCCGGGTCGCTTGACGGGCGACGGGACGCCCTTGAACCAGCGCACGGGTCGGAGGCAGACGTAGAGGTCGAGGAGTTGGCGGAGGGCGACGTTGAGTGAGCGGATGCCGCCGCCGACGGGGGTGGTGAGGGGGCCCTTGATGCCGACGAGGTGCTGGCGGAAGGCGGCGAGTGTTTCGTCGGGGAGCCAGTTGCCGGTTTTGTTGAAGGCTTTCTCGCCGGCGAGGACTTCCTGCCAGTGGATTTTGCGTTTGCCGTTGTAGGCTTTTTGGACGGCGGCATCGAAGACGGTGACGGAGGCGCGCCAGATGTCGGGGCCGGTGCCGTCGCCCTCGATGAAGGGGATGATGGGCTCGTCGGGGACGTTCAGGCGTTCGGGTGATTTAGTGATGGAGGCGGGCATGGTCAAAGACTCCGAGTTGAGTGGTGACACCCACGGATGGGGGATGTGGGTCAGGATAGCAGGGCAGGGAGCGGGCTTTGAGGCGGAGATTCGGGGTTGTTTTGGTCGGAATCGATAGGGGAGCATAACTCGGGCGCGCGACGATCGCCGGAAGAACCGCGCGGGTTCAAGGGGATTCCCGGTGATCGCGTGCGGCGTCGAATCACGCCGCCCGATAGTGAAATCCGGGGGGGCGATCCACACAAGGATTCATCTCATGAGCGAAGCAAGCGACCAGTCGATACCGGGTCCGACGCAATCGGTCAAGCGCCGGCGATGGTCCGGCGTGGTGTTCGCGGGGCTGCTGTTGGCCGGGCTGGTGGCGATGGGTGTC
>JAGVLZ010000204.1 GCA_020054055.1 Phycisphaerales bacterium | reverse complement strand
CTCCTCACCATCCTCAACACCATCCTCGCCACAGGAAAAACATGGAACCCGAAACTCGTCAAACAACCTTGACATTCAACACAGCCGCTCTGTGGTGAACGTCTTTGCAGTCGGGCGAGTACGATCCGGGCATGGTCAACGCCGAAGAACTGAAATCGCACTTCGACGCCGCGAAGCCCTACGCGGCGTACGTTTCCTCCGGCAATCCATCCCAGCAGGAATCGTGGCGGCGGATCTACGAGCAGGCGATCCTGACGGGCGAGCAGCGGGCGCTTGTCGCGGCGTTCACGCGCCGGATGCCGGTGCTGGTGCTGTCGGGGGTGTGGTGCGGCGATTGCGTGCAACAGTGCCCGCTGATCGCGCGGATCGCGGAGGCGAATCCGGGGATGATTGATTTGAGGTTCGTTGACCGGGACGAGCACAGTGAACTGGCGGACCAGGTGATGATCTGCGGCGGACATCGCGTGCCGACGGTGATTTTCATGGCGGAGGACTATGAGTTCGTCTCGCTGCTGGGGGATCGGACGCTCAGCCGCTACCGTGCGATCGCGGCGCGGCAACTCGGCCCGTCGTGCCCGCTGCCTGGGGCGCCGGTGCCGCCGGAGGAGATGGCGGCGACGATGCAGGATTGGGTGGATGAGTTCGAGCGGGCGCACCTGCTGCTGCGGCTTTCGCCGCGGTTGAGGCAGAGGCATGGGGACTAGGGCGACCCCTTGCCGGCGCGCGGGGCTCGTTGAAGGCAGAAGACTGACCCGCTCCCTCACGGCGGGGTTCGTTGGTGCAAAAAGAACAACCCCCGCTCGCGTGTGCGAACGGGGGTTGCGTTGTATTAGAAAACAGTTGGGAACGTTCTCCGGGCGTTGCCGCCCGGGTATCCGCGCGCCTTGCGTTGCGCGGACGAGGATGTATTGACTGTTCCGGCTGGGGATTGCTCCCCGATCGATCCGCGATGCGGAACGATGCTGACCGGTCCAAGGAAATCCCTTAGAAAGGAGGTGATCCAGCCGCAGGTTCTCCTACGGCTACCTTGTTACGACTTAGTCCCAGTCACCGAGCTCGCCGTTGGCACCACTGAGATGTGGCGACTTCGGGCGCTCCCGGCTCCCATGACTTGACGGGCGGTGTGTACAAGGCTCAGGAACTTATTCACCGGGGCATGGCTGATCCCCGATTACTAGCGATTCCGACTTCATGCGGTCGGGTTGCAGACCGCAATCTGAACTGGGGCACGCTTTTTGCGATTTGCTCCGCCTTGCGGCCTTGCATCGCTCTGTGCGTGCCATTGTAGCACGTTTGCCACCCTGGACATAAGGGCCATGAGGACTTGACGTCATCCCCACCTTCCTCCGGTTTGACACCGGCAGTCTCTCTAGAGTCCCCGCCATGACGCGCTGGCAACTAGAGACAGGGGTTGCGCTCGTTAAGGGACTTAACCCGACACTTCACAGCACGAGCTGACGACAGCCATGCAGCACCTGTGCACGTTCCGGTCTTGCGACTGTGGCTCCACTTTCATGGAGTTGATCCGTGCATGTCAAGCCCAGGTAAGGTTCTTCGCGTTGCTTCGAATTAAGCAACATGCTCCACCGCTTGTGTGAGCCCCCGTCAATTCCTTTGAGTTTTAGCCTTGCGACCGTACTTCCCAGGCGGCACACTTAACAATTTCTCTCCGACCAACACGGGGTCAAACCCGCATCGATCTAGTGTGCATCGTTTACAGCGTGGACTACCAGGGTATCTAATCCTGTTTGATCCCCACGCTTTCGTGCCTCAGCGTCAGGAAAGCCCCAGTCGCCTGTCTTCACCTTCGGCGTTCCGCTCGATCTCAACGCATTTCACCGCTCCACCGAGCGTTCCAGCGACCCCTAGCTTCCTCAAGACTCGCAGTCTGCGACGCAGTTCCCCGGTTGAGCCGGGGGATTTCACGCCACTCTTACGAGCCCGCCTACGCACCCTTTAAGCCCAGTGATTCCGATTAACGCTCGGGCCTCCTGTATTACCGCGGCTGCTGGCACAGGATTAGCCGGCCCTTCCTTTGGGGCTCTTCAGTGTTAGTAGCCCCTGACAGCAGTTTACACGGCAAAGCCGCTTCATCCTGCACGCGGCGTCGCTCCGTCAGGCTTGCGCCCATTGCGGAATATTCGTTACTGCAGCCTCCCGTAGGAGTCCGGGCAGTGTCTCAGTCCCGATGTGGCAGGCCGTGCTCTCACACCTGCTACCCGTCTTCGGCTTGGTGGGCCATTACCCCGCCAACTACCTGATAGGACATTCGCCGCTCCCGAGGCGCCGAAGCTTTCCTCCGAAGAGCACATGGGGTATTACGCGAAGTTTCCCTCGCCTATCCCCCACCTTGGGGCACGTTCGAATGTATTCCTCACCCTTGCGCCAGTTTTCCCTTGCGGGTCTCCTGGACTTGCATGTTTTAGCCACGCCGCCAGCGTTCAATCTGAGCCAGGATCAAACTCTTCAATTGAATTTCTTTGTCCGTCAACCCTTGCGAGTCAACGTTTGGACCTCAAAGAGAAGTTTGCCTGACATACGACCCATGTTTTTGCATGGATCGAGGTCTCAACCGATTTGCATCGGTTGTCGTCCGTCGGCTAGTACGGACGATTTCTATCTTTGCTCACTGGCAATTGACCTTCAAGATCCGGCCAACCTGATAAATCAAGCCGCCGGATCAATAAGGGCACGAGATGATGTGAGCAGCGACGGGGCTGTGAGGACCCGCCGCGGCTTGGTATCGATGTCGGCAGCCTGCTAGGCTTTCGGCTTTCGCTCTCGAATTCGAGCGAAAACCTAGCCGAGCATCGCACATCCTCGCGGTTCCCAACTGTTCACTTTTCAAAGATGGCTCCGGTGGACAAGCATCACGCCTGCCGCCGGGCGACACTGAGTAAGCCTCATTGCCGGGGGGACAAGTGTACCGAAGGCTTTGGGCTTGTCAAGCCCCGCGGCATTTCCTTGATTTTTTGTGGAAAAACCGGGCAAAAAGCCCCGCAAAGCGAGAAAAACCAACGATAGGCGACCGTTTACCCGGCTGGGTCCGGGGTCACCCCCGCGACCGCCACCCAGATGGCCCCTGGGGGGGTTCCGGATGAGGCCAAGGCCCGGGCGGCCGTCCGCATGGTCGCGCCGGTGGTCATCACGTCGTCGATCAGGAGGACGGTTCGACCAGCGAGTTTTTTGGCGTGTGTGCGCCGGAGATGGATCGAGCCGCTGACGTTGCCGACGCGATCTGAGAAGGCCACCGCGCGCTGGCTCGGCCGGTGCTTGCGCTTGAGGGCGCGGACGAGGGGGAGTTCGAGTTCCCACGCGACGCCCCGCGCGATCACCGCGGCGTGGTCGATCCCGCGCGAGAGCCTTCGACGGAACGACGTGGGGATGGGGACGATGATCGCGTTCGGATAGTTCGCGGCGGTGAAGCCGGCGGCGCGGAGTTGCTTTCCCAGCGTGCGCCCGAGCTCGAACCCCAGGACGCGCCAGCGCGTGAACTTCACCTCGCAGATCCAATCGGCCAGCGGCGCGTCGTAGCGCCCGAGGCGGATGCAGCGGTCCCACGGCAGGCGCGAGCGTGCGCAGCGCGAGCACTGGACCTCGTCGGATTCGTACGCGCCGATGTCGCGGCCGCAGCGATCGCAGTAGGCGGCGGGTTCGTCGGGATGCCACTCGGCTTGAATGATTCGCTGCGCGAGGGGGAGGGCGACGGGGTCGAGCCAGGCATGTTCGATTTCGGAGAGGGAAGAGCGGAGGCGGGTGAGGAGGGAGGGGGCGGGAAGGGGAAGGGATTGGTTGCTGGGCGTCGAAGGCGACGAGTCAGCGGCGGTGGCCGGGGGTTTTGGAGGCCAGACGAACTTTGATGGGGTGGAGGAGTTGGGCATGGGCAAATGCCGTTTGGAGAGATTCGTCACGAGAGTGTATCTCGTGCAAGACGAACCCTTTGCGCGAGCAATGTCGCCTCGTTCCCAAGTTGCAAGTTGGTCAGCGCTTCCTCCGTGTGCGCCGAGGACTCGCGGTTTTGTCGGCTGCGTGCGTCGGCTTCCGAGGCTAGCGGCGCGTAGTAAGGATAGTGGAGTATTTTGTGGGATGAGACCGTCAAATAGTGAAGCGCTCGGAATTTTCGTTGACTTATCGGAACTACGAGGTAGGTTGCTAGTGTAATGTTTCAGTATTGATGCAACATATTTCTCGCCGATTCGTTCTGCTCTACAAAGGAGCGGAGCCATGCGGATCGCGCCGGCCATCACGCT
>JAGVLZ010000256.1 GCA_020054055.1 Phycisphaerales bacterium | reverse complement strand
GCGGCGGCGGCTACGGCAGCGGTAGCGGTAGCGGCGGTGGTGGCGGCGGAACAGTCCAGCAGATGATCGCGTCCGGGCTTCTCCCTTCAGACGAAGAACTCGACCGCGAAGCCCAGGCCCTCGAACGCATCGCGGGCACGAGCGAGTACGCCGAGGCCGAGAAGAACGCCCTCCACATGTCCGAACTCCAGCGCATGGAGATCACCTCGCTGCACAAGTTCGCGGAGAAAGAGGGACTCGTCGAGTTCCACAAACTCCCACGCCAGGAACTCATCTTCCAACTCCTGAAAAAGAAGGCCGCGGACACCGGCTTGATCTTTGGCGAAGGCACCCTCGACATCGGCCAGGAGGGCTATGGCTTCCTCCGTTCCCCCGAGCAGTCCTACCTCCACTCCCCCGACGATATCTACGTTCCGCCGACGATGGTCCGCCGGATGGGCCTCCGCCGTGGCATGGAGATCCGTGGCGCGATCCGCCCGCCAAAGGACAACGAGCGCTACTTCACGATCCTGCGCATCGACTCGATCAACGGCAAGGAGCCGGGCGAGGCGAAGCGCCTCCCCATCTTCGAGGACCTCACGCCGCTGCACCCCGAGCAGCGCTACGTCCTCGAAACAACTCCCGACGAGATCGAGATGCGCATCGTCGACCTCGTCGCCCCGATCGGCCGCGGGCAGCGCGGCCTGATCGTCGCCCCGCCCCGCACCGGCAAAACCGTCCTGCTCCAAAAGATCACCCAGGCGATCCACAAGAACTATCCCGAGGTCAAGATCCTCGTCCTCCTCATCGACGAGCGCCCCGAGGAAGTCACCGACTTCCGCCGGAACACATCGAACCAGGTCGAGGTCATCGCCTCGACCTTCGACGAGGATTCATCGCGCCACGTCGCGGTGACGGAGATGGTGATCGAAAAGGCACGCCGCTACGTCGAGTACGGGCAGCATTGCGTGATCCTGCTCTACTCGATCACGCGCCTCGCCCGCGCCTACAACGCCGCCCAGCCGCACTCGGGCAAGATCATGACGGGAGGCATCGACAGCAACGCCCTCCAGCGCCCCAAGAAGTTCTTCGGTTCCGCCCGCGCCATCGAGCGCGGCGGTTCGCTCACCATCCTCGGCACGGCCCTCGTCGATACCGGCTCCAAGGCCGACGAGGTCATCTTCGAGGAGTTCAAGGGCACCGGCAACAGCGAACTTCACCTCGACCGCAAACTGGTGGACAAGCGCATCTGGCCCGCGATCGACGTCGCCGCCTCCGGCACCCGCCGCGAGGAACTCCTCCTCGACAAGAAGGAACTCGAACTCACCTACCGCCTCCGCAAGGTGCTGGCGGACATGAACGTGGTCGAAGCCCTCGAACTGATGAAGAGCCGCCTGAAGAAGTGCAAGACCAACGCCGAGTTCCTGATGTCGATGAATCTTGGGGCGTAAGTCATGCCGGAGATCAGCCGTTTTTTCGGCATCGTGATCGCGATGTACCACAACGACCACGATCCCCCGCATTTCCATGTGCGGTACGGAGGCGAAAAAGGTCGCGTCAGCATCAGCAATCTGAGTTTTCTCGAGGGTGGCCTCTCGCCTAGAGTTCGTGGCATGGTCATTGAATGGGCCAGCCAGCATATTGACGAACTGAGGCGAGATTGGGCGCTCGCGAAAGAGAGAAAGCCGCTCGAAAAGATTCCTCCTTTGGAGTGATCCGATGCGTGACGTGACACAAGTGGAGTTGGCAGGTGGCCACCGGCTTCGTCTCCGATTCGACAACGGAGAAGTCCGAGTTGTCGACATTTCGCAACTCACCCCTTTCGATGGTGTGTTCGAGCCGCTCCGAGACCCGGCGTACTTTGCTCAAGTGCGTGTTGAGCCCGGCCTCGGAACCATTGTCTGGCCGAACGGGGCCGACCTGTGCCCCGATGTTCTGTACGCAAACGGTGATCGCGTCCAGCAAAGCGGCTTCGCCGCCTGAAGAAGTGCAAGACCATCGCCGAGTCCCTGATGTCGATGAACCTCGGCGCGTGATAGAGGCGCGTCGCGCAGCGATGCTGTGGAACCCCGACCGCAAGGGAGCGGGGTTTCCTTGCATTGGCGCAATGGAACGGTGTGTCTTTGCCTTGTTCGTCAGCCTGAAAGGCTGGCAGTTCGTAGCCGGGGGCAGAGCGAGTCTTCGAGCGCCGCCCCCGGACAACGACCACCCCAAAACCTCTTCCGCACCCTGCAAGGGTGCGACACGATTTGGTGCGAGCGTGATCCGATGCGTGACGTGACACACATGGAGTTTGCAGTCGGCTACCCGCTTCGTTTCCGTTTCGACAACGGAGATGTGCGAATCGTCGACATTGCGCGGGTCGCTCTGTTTGACGGGGACTTCGAGCCGCTGAGCGATCCCGCGTTTTTCGCGCAAGCACGCCGCACATGACCAGATGAAAAAACGCCCGGCACACAGGGAGCCGGGCGCTTCGTGTTGCTCACTCCGGGGTGCTCAGCGGCCGCACGTCAAGTGGTCGGCGAGCAATCCGGGGTGATCGAGGGGAGCGGTTGGTGGTTCAGACGCCGCCAACGGCCTTGAGGAACGCGAATCCGAACTCGAACGCGACGTTGATGATGTCATACAGCATGGCGATACTCCTGACTTGTGGGCGAGCCTCGGTTTCGTTTTGCACGCCGCAGTTCCTGTTGGCTCACTCGAAACTCGGCGTGAGATGCGGTCCGTATCCGAATGGGTCAGCGTCCGCGCGACCGCGGAGCGGCGCGCGATGAGCGTCGTGAGTTGAGGTGTCAGTCGCCGGGTTGACTACACTGGCCGCATGTCACCCTTCCTCCCCGATCCAGGTTCAGGTTCGTCCGGCCCGGATTCCGACCCCTTCAAGCCGCCGCCCATCGTCACCGTCGTCCGCTGCCTGCACTGCGACCAGGAGTACGACAGTTTCAAAATCCATTGGGTCGAAGATGCGTCCTTCGGCGTCGGCGGTGGATACTGGGCCTGCTCGACGCCGGGCTGCGACGGCAAGGGGTTCTGCTTCGATATCTGGCCGACGGACCCGGAATGGCGCGATGAGAATGGCGAGAAGGTGTGGTTCGATGATGCCGAGCCGGAGGGGGATGAGGACGATGCCGACGGCTTCGTGGACGACGATTCGGACTCGCCTCTGTAAAAAAAATCTCAAGCATGATGCTTCTCTGAAAGAGAAGCATGAGGCCCCGCCCGGCACGATTTCGGAGGGGGGCCACTTGACAATTGGCAGCAGGCTTCCTCCACTCACCCTCACGGGGGCTGGGCGGCGGTCCGAGATTGAAGGGCCGGTCCGAGGAGTCTGGACGAGGAATCACGGCCGTATTTGCGGCTGAATGGCAGGAAGTTCATGGCAAAGAAGTCGGGTACATCGGCGGTGAAGAGGTCGGCCGGTCGGTCGGAGGGCGGTGCCACCGCGCTCGCGGAGCCGCCGTCACGTTCGGTCAATGGACGGGGGAAAAAGTTGGTGATCGTGGAATCGCCGGCGAAGGCGAAGACAATTAATAAGTACCTCGGCAGCGACTACGTTGTCGAGGCTTCGGTGGGCCATGTGCGCGACCTCCCCAGCAAGAACCCGAAGGGGATCAAGGCGCCGGTACCCGGCGTGGACCTGGAGCACGGATTCGCGCCGACCTATGAGGTTCTCCCGGGCAAGGCGACGGTCGTCTCGAAACTGAAGCGCCTGGCGAAGAACGCCAGCGAAGTGTGGTTCGCGACCGACTTGGACCGCGAGGGGGAGGCGATCGCGTGGCACATCGCGGAGGAACTCGGGATCAAGCCCGATGTGGCGAAGCGCGTGATGTTCGCCGCGATCACAAAGGACGAGATCAAGCGCGCGTTCGCGAATCCGCACCCGATCGACGTCGACCGCGTGAACGCGCAGCAGGCGAGGCGGATTCTCGACCGCATCGTGGGGTACCAGGTCTCGCCTCTGCTGTGGAAGAAGGTGGCGGGGGGATTGTCGGCGGGGCGCGTGCAGAGCGTGGCGCTTCGTGTCGTCGTCGAGCGGGAGCGGGAGATTCAGAGTTTCGTTCCCGATGAATACTGGCAGATGACGGCGCGATTCGCGCTCGACCCCGCGGTCGCGGCGAAGTTGGTCGGCGAGTGGTCGAAGCTCATCGCGCAGCAGGATGAGAAGGGGAACCCGCCGACGCTGAAGGCGCAGAACGCCTGGATCGCGGAGAGGAAGGCGATCCGCGCGGAACTCGTGGAGGTCGCGGGGAAGTCGTTCGAGCTCGGACAGCCCGGGAGCGGCGGGAAGGTGACGACCTTCAGGGACCTCTCAGGCGAGGCTTCACGAGTCGCCGCGCTGGCGGGGTTGAAGAACGTGCAGGCCGCGGTGCGCGAGGAGGCGAAGGGCAAAGGCCCCGCGCGGTTCGTGCGGACCGTGACGGGTGAGGCGGATTCGACGACGCCCTGGAAGGTCAAGTCGATCGAGACCAAGCGGACCCGGAGCCGCCCGTCGCCGCCGTTCATCACTTCCACGCTTCAGCAGGCGGCGTCGAGCCGACTGGGTTTCGGCGCGCAGAAGACGATGCGTGCGGCCCAGCGGTTGTACGAGGGCATCGAGGTTCCCGGCGAGGGGGCCGTGGGTTTGATTACCTACATGCGAACCGATTCGACGCACCTCTCGGGCGATGCGCTCGACATGGCGCGCGGGTACATCTCCTCGAAGTTCGGGGCGAAGTACCTCCCCGAGAAACCGAACTTCTTCACCTCGTCGAATAAGGACGCGCAGGAGGCGCACGAGGCGATCCGGCCGACGAACGTCGAGTTCACCCCCGCGAAGTTGAAGTCGGTGCTCGAGCCCGACCAGTGGCGGTTGTACTCGCTGATCTGGGAGCGCTTCCTCGCGTGCCAGATGACCCCCGCGGAGTGGGATTCGACGGCCGTCCTGATCGAAGGAGGCACGGACCCGAAGACTCCGCTCACGTTCCGCGCGACGGGACGCGTGCTGGTGTTCGACGGCTACTACAAGGTGACGGGCGTTCCGACCGCGAGCGATGAGCAGACGCTGCCGACACTCAAGGAAGAGCAGAGGGTCGCGGCGTTCAGCGTCGAGCCGGAGCAGAAGTTCACGAGTCCCCCCGCGCGGTACTCGGAGGCCTCGCTCATCAAGGTGCTCGAATCCGAGGGGATCGGTCGGCCTTCGACGTATGCTTCGATCATCAGCACGATCATCGACCGCGAGTACGTCGAACTCACCGATCGGCGTCTCTACGCCACCTACGTCGGCGAGGTGGTGAACGACTTCCTCATCAAGGCAATCCCCGAGATCATGGAGATCGGGTACACGCGCGAGATGGAACTGGAACTCGACCACATCGAGGACGAGCGGAAGAACTGGGTCGATGTGCTCGAGGCGTTCTATAAAAAGTTCAAGAAGCAGGTGGCGGCGGCCGCGGACCTGCCGCACGAGAAGGGAAAGACCGTCCCCGCGCCCCCCGAACTGAAATGTCTGAAGTGCGGCGCTGGATTGGTCTATCGACTCGGCAAAGGAGGCCGGTTCCTGTCCTGCTCGCGGTACCCCGACTGCGAGTACGCGGCGCCTGTGGATCGCGAGGGCAAGCCGCGCCTGATCGAAACGGTGAACGTGGCGTGCCCGAAGTGCGGACGCGGCATGACCAAGCGCACGGGAAAGTTCGGCCCGTTCCTTGGCTGCTCGGGCTACAACGAGAAGGACAACCCCTGCAAGACCATCGTGAAACTGGACCGCAAGGGGCAGATCCAGGCGCCGGCGACGCCGCCGCTGGATACCGACCTCGCGTGCCCGAAGTGTGCCGCGATGCTCTACGTTCGCGGCGGGGCGCGCGGGCCGTGGCTCAGTTGCAGCGCGTTCCCCAAGTGCCGGGCGCGCGGCAAGTGGAGCGACTACTCGGATGAAGTTCAGAAGCAGTGGTTGGACGCCTACGAGGCGCACGCCGCGAAGCACCCGATGGTCGTCATCCGCGACCTTCAGGGCAAGGCGCTGACGGACGCAAAGGGCAAGGCGATCATCCGCAAGGATGAAGGCGGCGACAAGGTTGAAGAAGTTGTCGAGATGGTGGAGGAAGTGGAAGTTGGATAGTTTTGTGGGCACTGGTTCACTTTGGCGGTGGCACGGGTTTGTAACCCGTGTGGTATTCGCCAAAGGGATCTCTGAGCAACCGGTGGGGCAGGCTTTCAGCCTGCCCGATGCCTCTTCTTTCGACTCGATTTGCCGAGTCCAAGCGATAAGCAATCCCCTGAGCAATAGTTGTTCAGAGACCCCCAAAGTGAACCAGTGCCGTTTTGTGGGCGGGCGCCCCGGCCCAACGGTCCGCGGGCTGCGCACACCACCCTCGTTTCACAGGGTTCCGGCGGATGTGTCGCAGTTGTTCAGAGAGTTCGCTCGTGATGTTCCGGTCGTACTCACCGTCCGCTTGTCAGAACCGGACGAGGCCCGTCGCGTCGGCCACCCGCGCCCGGGTCGGGGCCGCCAGAGCACTTCGACCATGAAAACGTGCCACGTCGTTCGCGGCGTTGGGTGGCACGGCGACGATTTCTCAGGATAATCAGCGGCGCTTACAGCAGCGGATTCTTCGCGCCGTGCCGGTACTCGCCGATGGGGGAAAGGTTCGGCTCCGGATTCGCGTAGACATCCGTGTAGAGTTCCGCGGTGGGATCGGGCGCGTCGCTCTTTTCGGCGAAGTCGATTGAGTCGCGGACTTCTTCGCGGATCGCCTTCTGAGTTTCTTTATAGGCGTCTTCGGTGAGTGAGCCACGCCAGGGGGCGGGCCCGCTCCCTGACTGTCGGGGTTCGTCGGACTTGTTCAGGAGCATGTGGGCGAGGCGGTCGATGGAGTCGCGCTGCTGCCACTCGCCGACTTCCTCTTTCGTGCGGTACTTCTGCGGGTCGCTCATCGAGTGGCCCTGGTAGCGGTAGGTCTTCAGGTCCACGAAGCCGGGTCGCTGGCGTTCGCGGAGGTCGTCGGCGAAGGGCTTGAAGTGGTCGTAGATGTTGCAGATGTCCATGCCGTCGATCTGGATGAAGTCGATGCCGTAGGCCGCGGCCTTGGCGCCGAGGTCGTGGGCCATCGTGGTGCCGCGCTCGATGCTGGTGCCCATCGAGTAGCCATTGTTCTCGACGATGTAGATGACGGGGGCGCTGTAGAGTCCTGCGAGGTTGAGC
This sequence comes from Phycisphaerales bacterium, assembly GCA_020054055.1. GTDB lineage: Bacteria > Planctomycetota > Phycisphaerae > Phycisphaerales > UBA1924 > JAEUIV01. Next base: position 1,090 of record JAGVLZ010000256.1, on the reverse strand, counting down.
GACTCGTGGAAGACGCCCTGGTTCAGGGCGCCATCGCCGAGATAGCAGAGGCAGACCTTCTTCGATCCCTTGCCGAGGACTTCCCGTTCGTATCGGGTGGCGAAGGCGAGTCCGACGCCGAGGCCGGTCTGTGCGCCGACGATGCCGTGGCCGCCGTAGAGGTGATTGGGCTTGTCGAACATGTGCATCGAGCCGCCCTTGCCCTTGGCGCAGCCGGTGGATTTGCCGTACATCTCGGCCATGCACGCGCGGCAGGACATGCCGCGTGCGAGGGCGTGGCCGTGGTCTCGGTAGGCGGTGATGACGGGGTCGTCGCGGTTCACAGCGGCGATCGTGCCGACGGCGGTGGCCTCCTGACCGATGTAGACGTGGCAGAAGCCGCCGATCTTGGCCTGCTGGTACGCGGCCATGGTCCGCAGCTCGAACTCACGGATGAGCATCATGTCGCGGAGCCACTTCGTGATCGTCGCGGCGGGGAGTGAGTCGCTCAATCGTGGAGCGCTCTTGGTCTTGGGGGCTGGGGTCATGGTGGTGGGTGTCATGCAGCGGCTGATCTGATAGGGTTCCGTCAGGATGTTCGGCAGGAGGCAGTCTAGGAGGCGAGAATCGGGCCAGCAAACCGTTTTACCGGGCGCGGACGCGGGCGCTGGGGCAGGATGGAGTTCGACCCGTTGCTTTGTTTTCGATTCGGGCGATTTTCATGGCATTCCGGCGGAGAAGTCTGCGACGATGACCAATAGTAAACGTATGAACATGGGGTAGCCGCACTGATGGCGAGGGGCCTCGCGGCGAGGAACCGAGAGTACGGAACCAAACACGAACATGCGACAAATCTGGATGGTGATCGGAGTTGGGGTGACGGTCGCGGCGACGGCGGCGGTGCTGTTGCCGACCGGGTCCGCGCCGCCTGTTGAAGAGGCCGCGAGCGAGGGCGCGGCGCCCGTGTCGCGTCCGATTGCGGTGGGGCCGGGGCCCACTTCGGGTTCAAGCGAGAGCGTTCCGGTGGTGCAGAACAACTTCGCGCCGATCGATCGGGGCCACATGCCCCGGACGCGCGACCGCAAGGGTCCGCTGCGCGCGCCGGAGGCTT
>JAGVLZ010000194.1 GCA_020054055.1 Phycisphaerales bacterium | reverse complement strand
TCACTGGGCCGCGGGCCTGCTTCTTGGCGTCCCGGTCGGTGCTTCGTGGGCCAGCGGCATGATTCGGAAAGCCTGAACTCCGCCGCGCCGATCAGAACTCGACCAGCAGTCCGAGCGTGCCGATGACCGCCGTGTCGTCCCCATCATTCACCTCGGACGTCGTATCGCCCAGGATGAGAAACTGCACGCCGCCCCACAGCGACCAACTCCCATACGCCACCGGCACGGGAAGCGGGATCGACGCCTGCGCTGAAAAACTGACGAATCCGAAGGCATTGTCCTCGCCGTTCGAGTCCTCGTAGTAATCGTCGAGGCTGATTCCCACGGTGATCGGAAATGAGAAATCGATCCGTTCGACCAGCGCCACCCCCTCCACGCTGAACGCGGGCGTGATCCCCGGCTGAAGATAAAGCCCCGGCTCCGTGTCGGCCCCGTCAGTGAAGTTCGCGCCGACCTCCCACGCGAAACTCAGCGAGGGCGTCAGCGTGAACCCGGAATCGCCCCACCACTCGGTGTCGTCGTACTCGAGGTCGAAGACGATCTCATCGATGGTTTCCCACGCGCCGGACGGACTCGTGTACGCGAGGTAGGTGACGCTGTAGCCGACGTTTCCGACCGATCCGCCCAGACCCGCATAGAGGTCCGCCTCGAACCACTTATCGACAACGTCCTCGTTCTGCGGGGCGTCGGTCGCTCGATCGTGGAACGAGTTCCAGATGCCGAAGAAGCCGCCGAACGAGAAAGACTCCTCGCTGATGAGATCAAACCCGAACTCCGCCGCGGGCTGCACGATGAATCCCTTGTCTTCGTAGCGGAATCCACGCGCGTAGTACGCGGTGACATAGTCGACGCTGAACTTGAAGTGCAGCGTGCTCTCTTCCGGGGCCGGGAGTACCTCGGGGGACACGGGGTCCTTGCGGCGGCCGAGCAGCGTATCGCCGAAGTCCTCCGTCGGATCGGCGCTGTCGGCCCCGACCGTCTGGATCGACTCATCCAGAAGTCCAGGCGGCTCGAGCCGCTCCTGAGCAAGGGCACTGTTCAGGCACACGACAACACATATTGTCGCGACCCGCGGACACGGCGCACGGCACAAGAAAATATTGTCGATTCGGGAGAACATGCAAGCCCCTTCCCGCCCGCCGATGCGACTCCATCGAGCGGAAGGGGACGAGCATCCACCAATCGTTCCTGAATTCAGGCGTTGCACGAGTGACGGCGCGAGCGACCGCCCCCGCGTTCGGCGCGATCACCGATTCGGGGGAAGTCCGAGCAGCATTCTCGGACGGCTCAGAATCCGCTGCTGTTGTTGCTGTTGTTGTTGTTCGAGGTGCCCGAGGGTCGGCTCGAGCCGGAGTTGTTGCCGGAGCGCGACGTGCCCCCGGCTCCGCCCGAACTCCGCGACCCCGATGAGCGCGAGCCGCCTCGCGACCGGCCCGAAACCGTCGCCCGAAGCGCGGCCCCTTCCGCCAGCGTCTCCCCGGAAAACACCTCGCGCTCCAGCACCAGCGCCGCGCGGTTCAGGTGGTACTGCCGCATGTACTCGATAGGAATCCGGTTGATGTCCTTCGCATACGCGATCGCCGCATCGCGCCTCTTGGCCGGCGGGATCTTCATGCGCTTGTCCCTCGCCGCCTCCGCCACCGCCGCTTCGAGCCGCACCCAATCGAGCGGCGCGTCCGCCGCCGTTCGGGGCGTCGCCGGCTCGGCCCCGATCGGCGCGGGCTCGGACCCCACCTTCGAGGCCATCGCGGCGGGAGGCTGCTTCGTCGAGGCGCACCCCCCGAGAAGGAGAGAAAGAGCGAAGATGGCCGAGGTCGTCCGCATGATCGAATCTCCAATGGGTACCACAGTGTAGATCGGACAGGCGGGCGGGGTTGCTCAAGCGGAGTGCAATTCCGCCGAAGAATCCCCCACCACTACACTTTGCCCATGTCGCCCCCACGGAATCGCCCCTGCGTGCTCATCATCCGCGATGGCTGGGGCCGGAACCCCAACCCGTCGCACGACCCCTTCAACGCGGTGAAACTCGCGAGCACCCCCGTGGCTGACCGCCTCATGCGCGAGCATTCGAGCACGCTCATCAAGACCGGCGGCGAGGACGTCGGCTTACCCGACGGAACAATGGGCAACAGCGAGGTCGGCCACCAGAACATCGGCGCCGGTCGGATCGTCGACCAGGAGAGCGTGGCGATCACCAAGGCCTGCCGCGCGGGGCTCGAAAGCAATGCAACACTCGCGGACGCCGCCCGGCGCGCCAAGGTAAAGGGCTCATCCGTCCATCTCATGGGCATCTGCTCGGACGCGGGGGTGCATGGAATGCTCGAGCACCTGTACGCGCTGCTGCGCCTGTGCCAACAGATCGGCCTACCGCGCGAGCGAGTCTGCGTGCACTTCTTCATCGACGGCCGCGACACAGGGCCATTCACAGGCAAAGCCTTCATCGCCCGCGCCGAAGCGGAGATGAAGACTATCGGCATCGGCCGCGTCGCGAGCGTCATCGGGCGTTACTGGGCCATGGACCGCGACTACCGTTGGGAGCGTGTCGCTCGCGCCTACCACTGCCTGACGGGGCGCGGCGAGGGCGCCGCAATCGCCCCCTCCGCGGCGGCC
>JAGVLZ010000375.1 GCA_020054055.1 Phycisphaerales bacterium | reverse complement strand
TCAGCGCCCCGGCCTTCGCCAGCGTCGTGCGCTGAAATGCGCCCGCCCCCTCGACCTGATGGATCGCGAGCAGCAGTTCAACCCCGTCGCTCCGTCGGTACAGCGCCACCGCCTGGTCCGCCATCCCCTGCGGCTGCGGGAGTTCCTCAAAGACTTTCGTGTCGCGAGGGTCGCGCTCGGCGATCAGGTCCGGCCGGTGATAGAGCCTGCCGCGACGCAGCCCCGAGAGGCGCAACGCCATCGCGCGCTCATCGAAATGCCAGCGGGTCTGTTCGAGAAAGCGGTCGCGCTGGTCCTCGCTCCACGGGCCACGGACGTGACAGGTGGTGCTCCCCGATTCGACACCCCGCTCAAAGACCGCGAGAACAACCACGCCGATATCGAGCGCGTCGATCGTCAGGTCCGCCAGTTGACGGAGAAGCGTCGCGTTGGTCAGCGAGCGATCGGCGCTGACCTGACCCAGCCGGAAGATGGCCTCGTTCAAACTCCTCGACATGTTCATCTCCTGCACCGGCACGAGTGTGTCGCTCCTTCTTCCATTCCCGACCCGAGAGCCGATGCGAACCCACGACGGACCACGCGCACCGCTCCGACAACCGCCGTCAGAGCCTTTTGGCTATGACGGCCCGAATCCCATTCCGGCCCCGGCCGCCTCCAGGTCGGCCGATGCCGGTCGCTCGAACATCCCGCGACCCTGCGGTATGCATCTCGGAAGATCCCTCTCCCGTCGATCCCGGCCTCTCAGGCCGGACTCTGATCCGCGTCCGCCGACGATCGGTTCGGCCTTGCTCGTTCGCTTTCCGGTGCAAACGGACCTTGCCGATACGTCCAACAGCCCGAACTGTACTCCCATACGGAACAACCTGACCACAGGATTCGGCCTTTTGGCAGAAGTGCTGCAGAAAAGCAGTTGTCGGGATGTGTTTGGGTCACCATAACCCGGGACTGTCACCGGGCCAGCCGACACGATCGCCGGATTCACGCCGGATTCAGCAGCGTCGCCACGTCGAGGAGCCGTACACCGCGCTGCTCCCCAGGTCCTCAGCGATCCGGATCAGCTGGTTGTACTTCGCGTTCCGGTCCGATCGGCAGGGGGCCCCGGTCTTGATCTGCCCGCAGTTCGTCGCCACCGCGATGTCCGCGATCGTCGAATCCTCGGTCTCGCCCGAGCGATGAGAGAGCACCGCGGCGTAGCCGTTGCGCATCGCCAGATTCACCGCCTCGAAGGTCTCGCTCAGCGTGCCGATCTGGTTCACCTTGACCAGGATCGCGTTGCCGCACTGCTGGTCCAGACCCTTCTGGAGGAACTTCTTGTTGGTGACGAAGAGGTCATCGCCGACGAGTTGAACTTTCTTGCCGAGGCGCGCGGTGAGTTTCTTCCAGCCTTCCCAGTCGTTCTCCGCGAGGCCGTCCTCGATGGAACGGATGGGGTACTTGTCGCACCACCCGGCCCAGAGGTCGATCATCTGGTCGGACGACAAGACTTCCTTGCTGCTCTTGAAGAGGCAGTAGCCATGCTTGCCCTGTTTCTCAGCCTCGTTCCAGCATTCGCTCGCCGCGGGGTCGAGCGCGACGAAAATCTGATCGCCCCATTTGTAGCCAGCTTTCCCCACGGCCTTCTCGATGATCTGGAGCGCTTCCTCGTTGGACTTCAGATTCGGGGCGAAGCCGCCTTCATCGCCCACCGAAGTCGAAAGGTGCTGGTCGTGCAGCACCCCCTTCAGCGAGTGATAGACCTCGACCCCCGCGCGCAACGCCTCATTGAAATCATCGAACCCCCAGGGTTGGACCATGAACTCCTGAAAATCCACGGTGTTGTCGGCGTGCTTGCCGCCATTGAGAATATTGAGCATGGGCACGGGCAGCGTCTTGGCCGATGTGCCTCCGAGATAGCGGAACAGCGGGAGCCCCAGCCCCTCCGAAGCGGCCCGCGCCACCGCCATCGACACGCCGAGGATCGCGTTCGCCCCGAGTTTGGATTTGTTCGGCGTGCCGTCCAGCGCGATCATGATCGAGTCGATCTCTTCCTGGTCGCGTGCGTCCATCCCTTCCAGCTCAGGGGCGATGGTCTCGATCACGTTCTTGACGGCTTTGCCGACGGACTTGCCCAGATAACGGTCCTTCTTCCCGTCGCGCAGTTCGACCGCCTCGTTCTCGCCGGTCGAGGCGCCGGAGGGGACCGCCGCCCGCCCGAGGGTGCCCCCTTCGAGATGGACCTCGACTTCGACGGTCGGGTTGCCGCGGGAATCGAGGACCTGACGGGCGTGGACGTTTCGGATGGTGAATGGCATGGGTGGTGAATCCGTGGGAATGATGAAGACCGGCGTCGCGCGTCGCGTGCATGTGATGATACTGGCCTCAGTTTTCTCGCGGACTGTACGATGCATCCGGTCGGAGAAGAATCCACATGCCCGCGTCCCGCCCCGAGTTTGACGACCGCATGGCCCGCCTGAAAGCGGAGTTGGTGGTGCAGGCGCGCGCGGTGCAGTCCGCCATCGAGCAGGCCCTCGACGGCGCGTTCGACAAGGACGCCGCGAAAGCGCGCCGGGCGATCGAACTGGAGGGACAGATCGACCGCGAGGACATCCGCATCGAGCGAACCGCCGTGACGCTGGTTCACGAGGCGACGAGCCAGGGGGTGCGGCTGGATGAATCCGACGTACGGATGATCCTGACCATCGTCAAGGTCAACAACGAACTGGAGCGCATCGCGGATTCCGCCGCGACGATCGCCGAGCGTCTTCCCGCCATGACCGCGATCGGCACATCGCTGCCCCAGAAGTTCCGCGTCATGTCCAACAGCGTCATCGGCATTATGCAGACGACCTGCACCGCGCTCTCCCACATGGACCTCACCGCGGCCCAGATCGTACTGGCCAGCGACGACGCGACGGAAGCATTCAAGCAGGCGATCCTCAGCGACACGATGCGGCAGATGGCGCGGGGCGAGCACACGGTGGAATACGCGATGGCCCTCTCGTCGGTCGCCTCCAACCTTGGCCGCATGGCCGACCACTGCACCAACATCGCCGAGCAGGTGATCTACGCCGCGTCGGGCAAGGTCGTCCGCCATGAGGGCGACAAGTGGACCAAGCCGGAGGAGGTGGGGTGAGGAGGTGAGGGTTCGGGGTTCAGGGTGTAGGGTTCAGGGTCTGGGGTCTTGGGTCCTGAGTTTTCCTACTCCCTACTCCCTATTCCCTTCTTCCTGTCCAACTCTGCGTCCTCCGCGTCTCTGCGTGAGCCTCTTTCTTGGATGGACCAATGGAACTGAAACGCGGCGTCACATTCTCCGACATCAAGCAACGCCTCGACGCCGTGGGGCAGTCGCACCTGCTCCGCTTCCACGAAGATCTCGACGCCGCGTCGCAACGCGGCCTGCTCGATCAGATCGCCGGAATCGAACTCGAACGGCTGCCGAGGCTCGTCGAGCAGTATGTGAAGCGGAAGCAGGCCTTCGCGATCCCCAGCGACCTCGAACCCGCGCCCTGCTACGCGCGCGATGCCAAGACGTGGAACCGCGCGGACTACCGCAAGAAGGGCGAAGACCTCCTCCGCGCCGGGAAAATCGCCGCCTTCACCGTCGCGGGAGGACAGGGGACGCGCCTCGGCTTCGACGGGCCGAAGGGCACCTTCTTCGGCACCGCCATCACGAAAAAACCCCTCTTCCGCTGCCTCGCCGAGTGGATCCTCGCGGCACAGAAGAGATTCGGCACGATCATCCCTTGGTATGTGATGACCAGCCCCTTGAATCACGCGGAGACTGTGGCGTTTTTCCAGCACCACGGCTACTTCGGCCTTAGCGAGCGCGATGTCATGTTTTTCTCTCAGGGGGTCCTGCCATCGCTCGACATGGCCACCGGGAATCTGCTGCTCGCCGAGAAAGGCATGGTCGCCACCAACCCCGACGGCCACGGCGGATCCCTTCGCGCACTCTGGACCAGCGGCGCCATCGACGACATGATGCGCCGAGGCGTCGAGCACCTCTCCTACGTCCAGATCGACAACCCGCTCGCCCGCGTCATCGACCCCGTCTTCATCGGCCTCCATGCCTCCGCCCCCGATTCGTCCGCCGAGATGTCATCCAAAATGGTCGCCAAGACGGACCCAGGCGAGAAAGTTGGGGTCTTCTGCCGCGCATCGGGCAAGGTCCAGGTCATCGAATACTCCGACCTGCCCAGGGACAAGACCGAAGAACGCAACGCTACCGGGAGGCTCCGCTTCAACGCCGGCTCGATCGCGATCCACCTCATCAGCGTTGATTTCGTCGCGCGCCTGAACGCCGGGGACGAACTCTCGCTCCCCCTGCACCGCGCCGAGAAAAAGGTCCCCTACGTCGATTCGTCCACCGGCCAGACCATCCAACCCCCGATGGCCAACGCCGTGAAACTCGAGGCCTTCGTCTTCGACGCCCTCCCGCTCTGCCGATCGTCCATCGTTTACGAGACCGACCGCATCGATGAGTTCGCGCCGATCAAGAACGCCGACGGCAACGATTCACCCGCCACCTGCCGCGATACCCAGACCGAGCGTGCGGCCCGCTGGCTCGAAGCGATCGGCGTAAGTGTGCCCAGAAAACCCGACGGCAAAGCGGACTGCGTGATCGAAGTCAGCCCCACGACCGCGTGGGAAGCGGACGACCTGCGCAACGTCTCGCTGCCCAAGTCGATCGAGCGCGGGGCGGAACTGGCGCTCTAGCCTCGATCTTTTTCACCACAGAGATCACAGAGGGGCACGGAGGAAGACAAAAGAGTGGGAAGGATGATTGAGAGGAAGTGGAAAAGCGACTGCCGCTTTCTGGATCATCTGTGCCAATGTCTTCTGGCTTCCTCCGTGCCCCTCCGTGTGCTCCGTGGTAAACAGTCTTCGTTACCATCACGCGAGTGTTCTCCCCCATCCCCGAAATTCTCGAAGAGGTCCGCGCCGGGCGCTTCGTCGTTCTCGTGGACGATGAGGACCGCGAGAACGAGGGGGACCTCATCCTCGCCGCGCAGTTCGCGACCCCCGAGAAGGTCCAGGCGATCCTGCGCCTCGCCGGCGGCTACCTCTGCCTCAGCCTCACCGAGGCCGATTGCGACCGCCTCGCGCTCCATCCGCAGGCCGGTCAGAACACCTCCGTCCGCGGCACACCCTTCACCGTCTCCATCGATGGCCACCCAAAGCACGGCGTCGGCACGGGAGTCTCCGCCTTCGACCGCGCCAAAACAATCGCACTCGCCATCGAACCGACCACCACACCCGCCGATTTCGTCCGCCCCGGCCACATCAACCCCCTCCGCTCGCGCGACGGCGGCGTCCTCGTCCGCATCGGCCAGACCGAGGGCGCCATCGACCTCGCGCGACTCGCCGGCGTCCATCCCTCCGCCCTCGTCATCGAGATCGTCCGCGACGACGGCCAGATGGCACGCCGACCCGACCTGGAACAACTCTGCTCCAAAAACGGCTGGAAAATGTGCTCGATCGAGCAACTCATCGCCCACCGCCTCGAACGCGACACCCTCGTCCATCGACTGGCGCCCGCCTCCGGCCTGCGCGTCGAGACGGAAGCCGGCCCCTTCAACCTCATCGCGTTTCAGAGCATGGTGGACACGTTGCCGCAACTCGCCCTCACGCTCGGCGGCGTGGGCGACCTGGACAACGCCGGCCGCGTCAAACCCTCCAAGGAACCGACGCTCGTCCGCATGCACCGCCGCCACCTCCTGGGCGATGTCTTCGGCGATGTTTCATCAACGCCCGAAGGCTCTAGCCGACAGTCGCTCATCGCATCGATGAAGATGATCCAGCGCGAAGGCCGCGGCGTCATCGTCTACCTGCGCCCCGAAGCCTCGGGCGACGGCCTCGACCAGCAGATCACCGCCTCCAACTCTCCGGGCGCATGGCGTCAGCCGGTGCGCATGGATGCGCCGAAGGTCCCGATGCACCTCCGCGAGTTCGGCATCGGCGGCCAGATCCTCCGCGACCTCGGGTTATCCAGACTCAGGCTCCTCAGCAATCATCCGAAGGCGCTGCCGGGGCTTGACGCCTTCGGACTTGAGATTGTGGAGCATGTGGGGCTACACTTGCACGAGTACACCTGACGCGTTGGGGCGCGCCGCATCGAGGAGGCTCGCTCCGATCCCCCTCGCTCGGCGGAAGCGCCCACCAAGGCCCCGACGCGGAAACTCAAAACGCCCCGGAATCGTCCGGGGCGTTTTTTCTTCTCCTCCCCCCCCGCCCCCAGCGGGGGAGGTGCCCGGGTCTTCGAGGGCGGAGGGGGCGCTCTTGGAACTCACGCAAACCGCTCGCGCGCCAGCAGCGCCGCCCCGAGCAAGCCCGCGTCGTCCGCCAGCCGTGTCGTCACCACGCGGCAACTCTGTAAAGCCTTCGGGAAAACATGAGGTTTCATCGCGTCCGCCACGCGATCAGCAAACGGCTGGCCGAACGCCTCCGCGAACCCGCCGCCCAGGATCACCATCGGCAGGCTCAGCAGCGTCACCGCGTTCGCCGCCATGACGCCGATCAACTCCGTTGCCTCATCGACCACTTCGCGCACGAGCGCATCCCCCTCGTTGTACGCCTTGGCGAGGGAACTCGCCCCGATGTCGTCGCGTCCCCCCGCGATCTCGATCAACGACGACGCACGGTTGGCGTCGATCAGCCTCAGGATCCGGCCGACCAGGTGCTTCCGCGAGCAGTTCTGCTCGAAGAGCCGCCAGCCGAGCGGCGCGCCGGGGAAGAGGACGGTCTGCCCGATCTCCCCCGCCGAGCCGTGCGAGCCGTAATAAAGCGACCCATTCAGCACCAGCCCGCCGCCGATCCCCGTTCCGATCCAGATCCCCAGCACGTCGCGGGCGTTGCCCCCCGCCCCGAGCCGGTTCTCGCCGTAGACCGCGACGTTGACGTCGTTGTCGATCAGCACCGGCCGTTTCTCGAACGCCGCCGAGAGGCGCTCCGCCAGCGGCATGTTGTTCCACCGCAGGTTCGGCGCCTCGAGCACCACGCCCCGCGCCATGTCG
>JAGVLZ010000347.1 GCA_020054055.1 Phycisphaerales bacterium | reverse complement strand
GTGCTCTTCCGATCTGTCGATGACCTTCGGCGAGCCGAGCAGGTCGCACAGGATATTGACGGGCTTCAAGTCAAGGTGGAACACGCCGAGCATGTGCGCCGCGTGAACCGCGTCGCACACGTCGGCCATGAAGCGGAGCATCTCGCGCACACTCGGCCCGGTTTCGCGGAGCCACTTCTCGAGCGTTCGCTCGCCCTTGACATACTCCATCGCGCAGTACGGCCGGAGCACGCCGCCGTCATTGAACATCCCGGCGTCGTACAGCCGAGCGATGCCCGGAACATCCTGGAGCGAGATGAGGATCTTCTGCTCGTTGAGAAACCGCTGCGCCGAACGATCACCCGCGTTGAAGTTGTTCAGCACCTTCAGCGCGACGGTTAGTTCCTTCCCGAGCGCCTCGATGTGCTTGCGCGCCTCATAGACCTCGCCCATCCCGCCGCTGCCGATGAGGCGGACGATCTGGTAACCCGGGATCGAAGGAATACGGCGCGCGGCCCGCCCCTGCTGCGCTCCAACCGTGCGCACCCCCGGCTTCAGTTCCTTCGTCTCCGCGCTGGCCTGTTCGAGCGGGTCCACGGGATTTCGCCCTCGGTGTGAACGCCAAATCTACCCGCACCGACCGGCCGATTGTTTCCAACTTCCTGTTTACCGCATAAAATCCGAACATTGCCTGAACAACGTCGTGACCGTGCTGCCGGCCGGTTGCATTTCATTCGGTCCCCGCTACACTCCTCGACTCGCCGTCTGGTGGGCGGCGACCGTCTCATATGTCCATGTCCGCCCCGCCGGGATCAACTCCCGGCGTGGCTCAACCCACCCGCCCCTTGACCGACCAACTCTCATGCCGACCATCAACCAACTCGTTCGCAACCCGCGCACCCCGCAGGTGAAACTCAAGAAGGTCAAGGACCTCGCCAAGTCGCCCCAGAAGCGCGGCGTGTGCCTCCAGGTGCGAACTGTCACCCCGAAGAAGCCCAACTCGGCGCTCCGCAAGGTGGCGCGCGTGCGTCTGTCGAACGGGAAAGAGGTCACGGCGTACATCGGCGGCGAGGGTCACAACCTTCAGGAACACTCGATCGTCCTCGTGCGCGGCGGCCGCGTCCGCGACCTTCCCGGCGTGCGATACCACGTCGTCCGCGGCTCGCTCGACTGCCTCGGCGTCGAGGGGCGCAAGAAGGGCCGCTCGAAATACGGCGCGAAGCGCGGCAAGGGCGGCGCCAAGGCCGCCGCGAAGTAAACATCAGTCATCGGGGCGTCGTGCCCCGCGACATTTCAGGCAAGTAATCCCGCGACGCCCTGGCCGGCACGCGGGGTGAACAGATGACTCGCCTCGATACGGGGCGGGTGGATGAGCCAAGGAGAATCGCAATGGCCGGACGCTGGACTTCCTCGGACACGCAACTTCGCCCCGATCCCCGCTACGGGAACCGGGTGCTGGCCCGCTTCATCAACTGCGTCATGCGCGACGGCAAGAAATCCGTCGCCCTCCGCTGCGTCTACGACGCGATGGACGAGATCCAGGTCCGCCTCGAGAAAGAGACCGACCCGAACGCCCCGAAAGAAGCCATCGTCGTCTTCGAGCGGGCCATCAGCAACGCCAAGCCCCGCGTCGAGGTCCGCTCGAAGCGCGTCGGCGGCGCCAACTACCAGGTTCCGATCCCGGTCAACGACCGCCGTCAGCAGAGCCTCGCCTTCCGCTGGATCATCGATTCATGCCGGGGCGAGAGCGGCAAGCCGATGAGCATCCGCCTCGCGGACGAACTCATCGCCGCGGCCAAGGGCGAGGGCAAGGCGATGACCATCCGCGAGCAGACGCACCGCATGGCCGACGCGAACAAGGCCTTTGCGCACTTCGCGTATTGAGAGCAGGCACGAGCCCCGAACGAATACGAGCCCCGAACGGAGTGAGCGGGTTCCCTGCCTGCTCACTCCGTTCGGGGCTCGTATCCAAATTCCCACAGGGCTCGCATGTCATATTCGCCCGTTCGTTCGGAGCATCAACAAAAAAAACCGGCGGCCTGAGAGGCCGCCGGAATCGGTTGAGCAGCGAAAGTTGATGGTCGATGGCGGCTTACTGCTGCCCGTCAACCCACACCCACGGGGCGTCGCCGTTGCCCATCAGACCACCAAGATGCGGGGTATCGAGCGGCGCGGCCTGGGCGTTGGTGAGCGGGTCGGGGATGCCCCGCCGCCAGATGCGGAAGAGGGTGTTGCGCCGCTCTTCGATGTCCCGGACGTCGTCGCTGAGGACGACCTTCTCGTTTTCGTCGTCGACGAAGACGTTGTCGCGGTCGAAGACGCTCAGTTGGTTCACCACCTGGAAGGTGAGTTCCTTCGGGTGGGGGGTGTTCTCGAAGGAGACGTGCCCGTCGTTGTAAGCAATGTTGCCCTCCCAGGCGTCCTTGGAGCCGTGGATCGCGAGGGTGTCTGACTCCTTGCCGGTCGCTCCATTGACCAGCCCCCATTCCCCATCGCTCCCGGGAGCCGGACGAGTGGAGAGATCAAAGACGGGGCCGCGATTGGCCCAGATCGGGACGGTCGAGATCTGGTTGACGGACGACCAGTCGTCGAGCCGGATGCCCGCGATGGCGTTGTGGGCGTAGGAGTTGTGGCCGGTGTTCAGTTTTCCGCGAGTGATCATGCCGAACGTCCGGTCGCCATCCTCCCTCGGCGACCCGCAGAAATCCGGGTCATAGACGGCCTTCGCCGACGTCGTGCCGCCGGCTGATGTGAAGGTGACGGCGGAGTCCGGGTTGCGGAAGTCGTATTCGCGTTCCGTCATCGCGCTGATCATGCTCGACGTTTCCGAGGGGCTGACGCACAACTCGAGCGAGATGATCTTGTTGAAGACCATCAGCGAGAGGATGTTGCCCGTCCGATTTTTGCTGGGGGCGGCGGGGCCGATGGGCGCCAGCTCCGTCTGGTTGTTGAGGTCCGAGACGCTGGGGAGCGGGTAGCGCTCTTTGTTGTCCTGGGCCCAGCCCATGCAACCCTGGTGAAGGCCACGGACCTGCGTCGAGTCCTTGATCTGCTGGGCATTGCGCCGGGCCTTGCCCAGCGCGGGGAGCAACAGCCCGATCAACAGCGCGATGATCGAGATGACCACCAGCAGTTCGATGAGCGTGAAGCCCTTGCGATTCGTATTCGTCATGGTGTACCGATCTCCTTTCACCCGCGCCGGCGGGGCCGGTCGGCGGGCGGTTTCGCTTCGATGTCGCTCTGATCTACTGCTGGCCGTCGACGTAGATGAAGAAGTGGCCGCCGGCGGAGGCCTCGTCAAGAGTCACATGCTCTTCGATGAAGGGCTGGTTCTTGTAGGGGATGCCCCTCTTCCAGATGCGCAGCAGAGCGTTCTTGCGCGTCTGGAAGGCGTTGGCATCGGTGCCCTCGTTCTTCTCATCGACGAAGAGGTTGTCGCGCTGGTTGACCGGATTGGGCAGGCGGCGATCGACGAAGGTCGCCGACTCGGGGTCGGGCTGGAGCGAGAACTCGACGTGGACGTCGCCGTAGGCGATGTTGCCCTCCCACTTGTTCTCGGAGCCGTGGATGAAGAGCGTTTCGGACGAGGCGCCGAAGCGGCCGCCCGCTTGGCCTGCGACGAGTTCCCAGACCTCGTTCTGGTTCACGTTGGGGGTTATGGTCTGCTTGTAAACCGGGCCGCGATTGCCGATGACCGCCTGCGAAGCGCTGAGAGTGCTGGACCAGTTGGACTTGCGACCGCCCTCGATGGCGTTGTGCGCATACGAGTTGTTGCCGGTCAGGACGCCGCCCTGCGGCAGGTTCGAGACGCCCTCTTCGGCAGCGCCGTCGAGCGACGAGCCGAGGAAGCGCGGGTCATACACGGCGTACTTGCCCTGCTGGATGCCCTGGGAGCCAACGGGGTTGGAATACTGATAGTCCGTGTAGGGGAGGACGCGGGCGACTTCGGCCGGGCTGACGCACAGTTCCGGGGTGATGGTCTGATTCCAGATCATCAGCGAGAGGATGCTGCCCGTGCGGTTCTTGTTCACATGGATGACCGTCTGGTCGTTCGCGTCGGCGACGCTGGGAACGGGGAACTTCTGGCGGTTATCCGAGGCCCAGTTCACCATGGCCTGCATGATGCCGCGGACCTGGGTGCCGTCCTTCAACTGCTGGGCGTTCTTGCGGGCCTTGCCCAAGGCGGGGAGCAGGATGCCGACGAGCAGCGCGATGATGGCGATGACCACCAGCAACTCGATGAGCGTAAAGCCGCGATTCCGACCGATCTTCATGGCTGTATCTCCGTGAATGAGGTCCAAACCGGCCCCTTTCGCGGGGCCGGATCGACAAGCCTGATGAATGAGCCGCCGACGGACGGGCCGTTGAGCGCAGCCGGTGCCGCGTCTCACGATTGGGCCAAGTTGTCCTGGGGGCCGACGCCGGGACGAGACCGAACGGGCTCGCGCCGGGCATCCTGAACGGGTTGTCGGCTTGCTGCGGACCTCTTCCCTTTCCGTATAACGGAAATATGGGAATCAGGACGGTCATGTGGTCGGAAAGGACTTCCGGCCCGCGCTCACCAAATCGACATCTCTACGATACCAAGGACTCTACGAGTGTCAATCCCCCCCGGTTCCGCGCACCGAACAAAAAGCCCGGTTGCCGAGACAAAAAAGGAGGAAAACATGGCCTCGATCCGCGATCGCCTCGCCGAACTGAACCTGACACTTCCCAAACCGGCCAAACCCGTCGCTTCGTACATCCCGGCCGTGGCGACGACGCCGGGACGCAGGCTGGTCTTCATCGCGGGGCAGATACCCCTGCGCGATGGCGCGCTGATCGCCGCGGGGAGCGTGCCGAACACGGTCTCGCTC
>JAGVLZ010000099.1 GCA_020054055.1 Phycisphaerales bacterium | reverse complement strand
TGGTCACCGCTGGGAACGGGCGTGAACGGCACGATCAACGCGCTCGCATCGTTCGATGCCGACGGCCCTGGGCCGCAGCAAGCCGCGCTCTACGCCGCGGGGTTCTTCTCGTCTGCGAGCGGCACCCCCGCGCAGCACATCGCACGCTGGAACTCGGTCGCGTGGTCGGCGGTCGGCGACGCGAACAACGAGGTCGTCACACTCAAAGTTCTCGATCCCGACGGCCCCGGTCCGCTCTCGACGACGCTGCACGCAGCGGGATGGTTCACCGGCATCGGCGGCGTCAACGCTTCCCGCGCCGCGCGCTGGGACGGTGCGAACTGGTCTCAACTCGGCGCGGGACTGAGCGGACCTTTCCCCGTCATCGGCATGTGCTTCGCCACCTTCGAGGATCGCGTCATCGTCGGGGGATTCTTCCGCGATGCGGGCGGATCGGCCGCGTTCGGCCTCGCACGATGGGATGAGAGCGCGTGGGCGAGCGTTGGTGGGGGGATCGGGTTCCCGGCGGAGGCGCGGGCCGCCGTCGCGTTCGACGACGATGGTGCCGGGCCGAACACGGAGCGGCTCTTCGTCGCCGGGAGTTACCTGCCGATCGTCGGCGGGCCGGGGAATCACGTCGCGGCGTGGGACGGCGGTTCGTGGTCGACGCTCGGGACCGGGTTCGATATCGGCGCGTGGGCCGTTGCGCTCTTCGACGATGATGCGGATGGCCCCGATCCGCCGGCGCTCTACGTCGGCGGCGAGTTCACTGTTGTTGATGGAGCGCCGATGCTCCACCTCGCGCGCTGGGGATGCCCGCGCACCACGCCGCCACCCTGCGCCGACGCGAACGGCGATGGCGCCGTGAACTTCGCGGACATCACCGCGGTGCTGGCGAACTTCGGCGAGGACTACTCCCCCGGCACCGGCATGGGCGATGCGAACGGCGACGGCGTCGTGACCTTCGGCGATGTCACGGCGGTGCTGAGCGCGTGGGGGATGGAGTGTCTTCCCCTTCGCCCATGAAATGGGCGCGCGATGGTTGTCAGATGCGCGAGCATCTGGGGAGCGCTGGTACGTTCCCTCTTCCGAAGCCCATGAAATGGGCTATTCAGAAAGTAGACATTGGTTCACGTCCAGATGCTGGCGCACCTGGCAACCATTGGCGGCCCGTTTCACGGGCCGAAGGCGAGGCCCCTACTCCTCATCCCCCCGCAACTTCGCCACCACACTGAAATCCTCCAGCGTGGTCGTGTCCTGCGTGATCTTTTCCACGCCGTTGGCGACGTCGCGCAGGAGTCGCCGCATGATCTTGCCGCTGCGGGTCTTGGGCAGCCCTTCGGCGAAGCGGACCTGCTCCGGCCTCGCGAGCGCGCCGACTTCCTTCGCCACATGCTCCTTCAGTTCCTGGCGCAGCGAATCGTCCGGGGAGCGCGAGTGCGCCCTGAGCCAGTGCGTCTTGAGCGAGACGAACGCGCAGATCCCGAATCCCTTGATCTCGTGCGGCACCCCCACCACCGCCGCCTCCGCCACCGCGGGGTGGCTGACGAGCGCGCTCTCGACCTCCATCGTGCCGAGCAGGTGGCCGCTGACCTTGATGACATCATCGACGCGCCCCATGATCCAGAAGTAGCCGTCTTCATCCCGCCGCGCGCCGTCGGCGGAGAAGTAGTACGGCGTGCCGGTCTTGGGGTCTTTGATGCGTCCCCAGTAGTTCGAGACAAAGCGCTCACGGTTGCCGTACACGCCGCGGAGCATGCCGGGCCAGGGCTTGCGGATGACAAAGAGTCCCCCCGCGTTCGGCGGGATCTCATGGCCGGCTTCATTCACAACGGCCGCATCGACGCCGAGCATCGGCAGCGTGCATGAGCCGGGCTTGGTCGGGATCGCACCCGGCAGCGGCGTGCCGATGTGCCCGCCCGTTTCCGTCTGCCAATAGGTATCGACGATGGGGCAGCGTCCCTTGCCGATGTGCTGCTGGTACCAGATCCATGCCTCGGGGTTGATCGGCTCGCCGACGGTGCCGAGCAACTTGAGCGAACTCATGTCGTGCTTGGCGGGGAGTTCGTCGCCCCACTTCATGAAGGTGCGGATGGCGGTCGGCGCGGTGTAGAACTGCGTGACGCGGTGGCGCTCGATGATGTCCCAGAAGCGGTCGTTGGCGGGGAAGTTGGGCGCGCCCTCGTACATGAACGTGGGGACGCGGTTCATCAGGATGCCGTAGAGGACATACGAATGGCCCGTGACCCAGCCGATGTCGGCGGAGCACCAGAAGAGTTGACCCGAGTCGGGGATCAGGTTGAATGTCAGCCGTGCCGTCATCTGGACGAAGGCGAGATACCCGCCGGTGGTGTGCAGGATCCCTTTGGGTTTGCCGGTTGACCCCGATGTGTAGAGGAGGAAGAGCATGTCCTCCGAATCCATCTCGGCGCAGGGGCACGCGTCGGAGGCGGGAGTCACCACGTCGTGCCACCAGTGCATGACCGCCGAGCCGCGCGTGTCGCCGGTCTTGAACCGCTGCGATGGCGGCTGGTGGGCCGTGCGCTGGAGCACGAGGACGTGGTTCATCATGTGGCCGTGGTTCGTGAGGAGCGCCAGGGCATCTTCGACGTTTTTCAGGAGCGGAACGATCTCGCCGCGACGGTACCCTCCGTCGGCGGTGATGATCACGCGCGAGTTGGCGTCGATCGCTCGCTCGCTGATGGCGGTCGGCGCGAAGCCGCCGAAGATGACGGAGTGGGCCGCGCCGATCCGGGCGCAGGCGAGGATCGCGATCGCGAGTTCCGGCACCATGCCCATGTAGATGGTGACGACGTCCCCCCTCTTCACCCCCATCGCCTTCAGCGCGTTCGCTGTCTTCGAGGCCTGGATCAAGAGTTCGCGGTACGTCACGCGCCGCACCTCGGGTTCATTCGCGTACTTCGAGCCGGCGACCGCGTGGCTGGTGCGTGGGGCCACCGGCTCGCCCTCCCACACAATCGCCGTCTGCTCGCCGTGGCCCGACTGCACATGCCGATCGACGCAGTTGAAACAGGCGTTGATCTTGCCGCCGTTGAACCACTTGGCGTCCGGTGCGTTCCATTCGAGAACCTTGTCCCACTTGCGGAACCAGGACAGGCGCGAGGCCTCTTCCGCCCAGAAGCCCTCGGGATCATCGATCGAGCGCCGGTAGAGCGCGCGGTAGTCATCCATCGTCGGGACGTGCCACTTCGCGAAGCCCAGCGCGTGCGCGGCCGCGGGCTTGAAGACACGATTCTCCTGCAACACGCTGCTGATGTTTTCGCTCACGATGGCGGCCTCCGAGGTCACCACTAGACTAGCCGACACGTCACCTCCGCCGGAGTCCCGTACGATGCCGATTTCACCCAAGGAAATCAAGGAACTTTTCCGCGTCAAGCCCGGCAAGCGGCTCCGGCTGAAAGACCACGACCCCGCGTGGATCGGCGGGAAAGAGTTCGCCGAACTCGGGCGGGACAGGATCAAGGCTCGCGCAGAAGAGTTCTTGAAGCGCAATCTTGAAGCACTTCGCGATGCGCAGGAACTTTTGTGGGCAAGCGACACGCACGCGCTCCTGGTCGTGATCCAGGCGATGGACGCCGCGGGGAAGGACGGGACGATCAAGCATGTGATGTCGGGAGTGAACCCTGCGGGCTGCCGCGTCGTCTCCTTCAAGCAGCCCGGCGCGGAGGAACTCGATCACACCTTTCTTTGGCGTTGCCAGAAGGCGGCCCCCGAGCGCGGCCAGATCGTCCTCTTCAACCGATCCCACTACGAGGACGCGATCGTGACCCGCATTCACCCGGAACTGCTCGCCAAGACGAGACTCCCGCCGGGGACACGCGGCAAGGAGTTCTGGCGAGGCCGCTTCGACGACATCAACAACTGGGAGCGCCACCTTGAGCGCAACGGCACCGCGATTCTCAAGTTCTTTCTTCACGTCTCGAAGGATGAGCAGAAGCGCCGATTCCTTGAGCGCATCGCGAAGCCCGAGAAGCACTGGAAGTTTTCGGCGGGCGATGTGGCGGCCCGCGCCCGCTGGACCGACTACATGAAGGCGTACGAGGAGGCGATCAGCGAGACGAGCACCGAGTGGGCGCCGTGGTACGTCATCCCGGCGGATCACAAGTTTGTGACCCGCGCGCTCGTGTCGCACCTCGTCTCGCATACGATCCGCTCGCTCGACCTCGAGTATCCGCGGCTGACCGAAGAGTTGAAGCGCGGCATGGCGGACGCGAAGACCCGGCTGCTCGCGGAGTAGCGTGACCTACGCGACCGCGATGCCGGCCGATTCCAGTTCACGCCGAACCCGCGATGCGATGTCGATCGCATTCGGCGTGTCTGCATGGATGCAGATGGTGTCGGCTCGCACGGGCACGGAAGCGCCCCCCGCCGCGATGACCACGCCATCTCGCGCCATGCGGAGCGCTTGCTCTGCCGCCTCTCGCGGATCGACGATCAACGCATCCACGGCGCCGCGCGAACGCAGCGATCCGCCCGCCTCATAGCGTCGATCCGCGAACGCCTCCGCCATCACAGCGAACCCCATCGACCGCCACACGTCGAGTGCCGGCGCGCCGCACAACCCGACGAGGACGAGTGAAGGGTCCGCCGATGCAGCGGCGTCCGCCACCGCTTGCGCGACCTCTCGACGTGCCATCGCCGCGTGGTACAGCGCGCCGTGCGGCTTGACGTGATGCAGCGATGTCCCTTCCGAGCGCGCGATGCCGGCGAGGGTGGTGATCTGATCTGAGATCTGACATTTCAGATCTGAGATGGAGAGCGGCATTTCCACGCGGCCGAAGTTTGCCCGGTCTGGATAGCCCGGGTGCGCCCCGATCTTGACGCAGCGCTCGCGAG
Source organism: Phycisphaerales bacterium (assembly GCA_020054055.1). GTDB lineage: Bacteria > Planctomycetota > Phycisphaerae > Phycisphaerales > UBA1924 > JAEUIV01. Next base: position 668 of record JAGVLZ010000099.1, on the reverse strand, counting down.
CCGCGCGGATGACCGCACGCATGGTGGATTCATCGCCCGCGTGCCCGCCGCAGGCGATGTTGGCGGAGGTGACGAGGTCGAGCAGCGCGAGGTCGCTCCCGTCCGCGATCCGAGCGGGGTTCTCGCCGAGGTCGCAGTTGAGGTCGATGGTGCGGATCATCCGTTCGCCTCGATGTTCGCATGTGGTTTGAGGTGCCGATCCAGTTCGGATTGTTGATCGCGCCATTCGTTGCGCGCCGCCTCGATCGACTCTTCCTCGAACCGGAGTGCATCGCCCGGGCTCGTCTGCCCCACCGCCGCGATGTCCGCGGCGATGACGCACGCGATCATCAGATAGCCCCCGGTGGTGGGACGGTCGTTCAGCAGGATGATGGGCTCGCCCCCATCGGGGAGTTGGATCGCGCCGAGGGGTGTGCCCTCGGAGATCATGAGGGCTTGCCACTGACCCGTCCTCGGGTCAGTGCCGGACGATGATGCACGCCGCTCCGCACTGACCTGCGGACAGGTCAGTGGCACGAGCCGGACTCCGCCTCGATTCGACTGATTCGAGGCACGCCACGCCGTTGCGATGAGTTGCTCGAACGCGCTGGGGATGCTCTCGGAATGCACGGAGCGAACGACGCGGATGACCGGCCGCGTTCTCTGCCCGCGCAGCCACGCCGCACCCT
>JAGVLZ010000024.1 GCA_020054055.1 Phycisphaerales bacterium | reverse complement strand
GTGACACGCGGGCGAGGGGGGGCGGTTCTCGTCACGGATCGAGGCGCGATCCATGTCGGCGCTCCCCCGCTGGACCAGCGCATCAGCGGCAGCGTCGGCTGCGGTGATGCGTTCCTTGCGGGGTGGCTCGCGGCCTCTGTCGATGGAGCGGATGAATCAAAGCGGTTGCGGTTTGGCGTTGCCGTCGCGAGTGCCCACGCGATCAGCCGGAAACCGGGCACGTTCAGCCCGCGCGACGCGGCGTCGTTTCTCAGAGCGACAACGGCAGAATCCGTGCGGCCGAGATAGGCATCAAACGGATGGGCGGGAGACCCTAACACGGCGGATGAAACCGCCCCGGGCGCGTGATTATCGAGCGGTCAGTCACAAGTTCAGGGGATATCGGGCCGATGCGTGGCGTTGGCCCGCGGTGTGCTTTCCCTCACTTCCGAACGTTCGCTGAAACCGCGTGCTTGCTGGGTGCTAACATGAGTGGGTACTAGCGGACGGATTCGCCCACCCTCGGTTCCAGGCTGATCTGGATCATGAGGCCTCCGCGGGCCGCGTATCGGCCCTGCCCCCAGCAACGGATGCGATGGAGAATTGGTCGGATGGTCAACCCATCAACCCAGAGACATCTCCGATTGGCGGCGTCGCGCTTTGCCGCCGAGGCCGGGCTGTTCGTTCTGGCCGCGGTGGTGGTCACGCAGTCCGCCTATCTCGCCAAGCGGTCCGTCGCGGCCCCCGCGCTGGTGGCGCTCGACGATTCCGCTTCGATGTCGTTCGCGCTCGGCACGACCGAGCCCATCGCTCCGATTGGGGCCTCGCCGGCGATCGAACCTCGGGTCATTCTCGAAGAAGGACCGCTGACCGTCACTCCTCCCGAGGGGTTCCAGCGCTACTTCGACGGTCGGCCCATCCGCGCCGTCAAGACCATGTGGATGACCGTCACCGCCTACAGCCCGGACGAGCGCTCGTGCGATGACTCCGCCGACGGCTACACCGCGACGAACCACTCGGTGTGGACCAACGCGATGCGCCTGGTCGCCGCTGACACGAGATTGCTTCCCTTCGGCTCGATGCTCACGATCCCGGGCTATGCGGACGGCGAGGTCGTGCCCGTGCTCGATCGCGGCGGCGCGATCAAGGGTCGCCGCCTCGACGTGCTCTATCCCACGCACGAGGTCGCACGGAAGTGGGGGCGTCAACGTCTCCAGGTCACCGTGTGGGAGTTCGCCGATGGCAAGCCCGTGACTCTCGGCACGCGCAAGCAGGGCTGAGCACGTTCACCGCGGAGACGCGGAGGGCGCAGAGAAATGCATTTGCTTTGAGGGCTGCGGGGGGCGGAGCGTGCCGTGTGCGCTCGGGTCCCATTCTTTCCATTCCAAGATTCCGCTCCGCGCTCTCTGCGTCTCTGCGGTGAATGGGTCTACTTCTCCTCGACGATGTTCTGCACGGCGAGGTCGTAGCCGAACTCGGTGAAGGGGCCGATGAATCGCGGCTCGTCGGTCGCGCCCTTTTCGGCGCGCCGCGGGTTGTGCGTCGGCTTCGCGCCGAACGTTCCCGAGAGTTTGAAGGTCCTCTTGCCGGCGCCTTCGCCGAGTTCCTTGATGAATCGCCCCGGGATCGGCTGGGTGACTGGATCGCCCACGGGCTTGCCGGTGAGGTCCAGAACCTGGAACGTCACATCGGCCGGGCGTGCGGAGGCGCCCGGGCCGCCATCCACTTTCACCACCTGGATCAACCATTCGACCGGGCCGCGGAACTCTCGCGTCGCGTCGGCGGCCCACTTCTTTGCCGCCCCGGCGAACTTCACCTGCTCCGGCTTTGTTTCGCGCGGCAGCGAGGCGACCTTCTCCTCGAAGTTTTTCACGAGCGCCTGAAAGAGCGCGTCGGGCGAAGAGAGCGGTTGAGCAGGTCCGGCGTCCTTCTTCGGCTTCGAGTCCTTGCCGCCGCCCCCCCCGGAACCCCCGCCGCCGGCCTTCAGGTCGGTGTTCTCCTTCCGGAGTCGGTCGTTCTCGCGCGCGAGGTCCTTCAGTCGGTTCTCCATCTGGCGGAGTTGCTCTTCCACCTCCTTGAGGCGCTGCTCGCAGGGCTTCCCCTGCGCGAGCGCGGGAGTACCAGTCGCCGCGAGCGATGCGATGAGGACGAGAGCGAGTCGGGCGAGGGGACGACGGATGGTTGTCATGGCGAGAGTCTCCGGGGGCGGCGGCGTGTGCGGTCCAGCGTACCGAATCCGCGTTCACCGCTTGGGAGCGCTGTACCGTCGAATGCGCCGACGGCTTCCTTGCGTCCACGGCGTCGATCCTCGGCTACCATCATTCCCGATGATCGTCGGAGCCGCGACACCACGCCCCACGCGGATCGAGGACCTGCTCGAGAGCCGCCTTTCCGCCCGCCTCGACCGCCTCGACTTCCGATCCAGGAAGGTCTTCGCGGGAAAACTTCAGGGCGAGCGCCGCAGCAAGAAGCGCGGCCAGTCGTCCGAGTTCGATGATTACCGCGAGTACGTCTCGGGGGACGACCTGCGCCACATTGATTGGAACGTCTTTGCGCGGTTCGACCGCCTCTTCATCAAGTTGTTCCTCGAAGAGGAGGACCTGGCGCTCCATGTGGCGCTCGACGCCTCCGCGAGCATGGACTCGGGCGATCCATCGAAACTGCTCTTCGGCGCGCGGTTGGCAATGGCCCTCGCCTACGTCGGCCTCTGCGGGAACAACCGCGTCGGCCTCAGCGTCTTCGGCACCCCCGGAATGCCGGGGATGTTCCCCACGAACCCCGACCGCCCCCTGGATGGAGGCGCCTCTTCAACGAGCCCCGCGCGCGAGCAAGGGGGAGCGACTTCCATCTCCCGCCTCGCCGACCTTCGCGGCAAGCACCACGTCCCCCGCATCGCCAAGTTCCTGATGGACAGCGCCTGGCCCGAATCACGCCGCGGCGGCCCGGCCGGGGGTTCGGGGCTGACCTCGTTCAGCGACGCCCTCACCACCATCGCGCGGCAGCGCGTCGGCAAAGGCGTGATGGTCGTCATCAGCGATTTTCTGATCGATCCCCAGGCGGGAGGGTATGAGGGGGGATTGCGCTCGCTCGCCGCGGCGGGGGGGTACGACACCTGGTGCATGCAGGTGCTCTCGCCCAGCGAACTGGAGCCCGAGCGCGAGATTCAGGCGGGGGTGACGGGCGATCTGCGATTGACGGACGTCGAGACCGGCCGCGCGACGGAGGTCACGATCACCGCGCCGCTCATCAGGAAGTACAAGGAACGGTTGGAGCGTTACTGCAACGGCCTTCACTCGTACTGCGCTGCGCGGCAGATCACGCACGTCCTGGCGCGGAGCGATGCGAGCCTTGAGACGCTGATCATGGAGACGCTGAGGCGGCAGGGGATGGTGGGGTAGCCGTCGGTATGCGGAATCTGACCATGATCGTGGCAGAATACGCCGCCTGATTGGAGCGTCCGCCTGGACTCCGCGTTCCCATCTCCGTTGTGAATCACTTCTCGCTCTCGGCGGCGCCGGCGCGGCCTTCTCCGCCGGACGCTTCGCGGGGGGGGCAACCGCCCGACGCGCGCCGGGAACCGGGGGATTTGGGGGCGCCTCGATCATGTCATGGCACAGAAAGATCGCCCCGAGGTGATTGTGACCGGCGGCGATTTGGTGGCGGACTTCTTCGAGCAGGAGGAAGCGCGCTCGCGCCCGCTTCGGGACATCTTCCTAAGGCGCTCCCGCGACCACGCGTTCCTGCCGACCGAGCCGTGCTTGAGCAACCACGACATCTGGCGATGGGACTTTGGTTGTCAGCCCTGTGTAAGCGATCCATACGCCTCCGGCCGCCGATCCCTGTACCACTGCCACACGTTCCGAACCTCCGCGATCATGTCGAGGTCGAGATCCGACACCACTACTTCGTCCTTGTGGCGCGATGCAGTTTTCATAATCTGGCCGCGCGGGTTCGCGAAGTAGGACTGGCCGTAGAACTCGCCGATCCCCCAGGGCTGCTCCGTGCCGACGCGGTTGATCGCGCCGACGAAGAACTGGTTCGCGGCGGCGGACGCCGGCTGCTCCAGTTTCCACAGGTATTCGCTCAGCCCCGCGACGGTGGCGCTCGGGTTGAAGACGATCTCCGCGCCGTTAAGGCCGAGCGCGCGCCACCCCTCTGGAAAGTGGCGGTCGTAGCAGATGTAGACGCCGATCTTGCCGAAGTTCGTCTGGAAAACGGGGAAACCGCCGTCGCCCGGCTTGAAATAGAACTTCTCCCAGAACCCCGGGTGGCAGTGGGGGATGTGGTGCTTGCGGTACTTGCCGAGGTAGGCACCGCGCTCGTCGATGACCGCGGCGGTGTTGTAGAAGACCCCCGTCATCGCCTTCTCGTAGATCGGAACGACCATCACCATGCCGTGTTTCTTCGCGAGGTCCTGCATCAGGCGGATCGTCGGCCCGTCGGGGATCGGCTCGGCGGTCTCGTACCACTTGGTCTGCTGCTCGGCGCAGAAATAAGGGCCGTAGAAGATCTCCTGGAGGCAACAGACCTGCGCCCGCTCCCCCGCGGCCCTCTCGATGAGCGCGACGTGCTTGTCGATCATCGCCTTCTTGATCTTGTCAAGTGAGTGCTCGGGGCCGAGCGGGTTCGAGCACTGGATGAGCGCGGCACGGGTGATGCGGGGCATGATGGTGTCTCCGTTTTCTTCAGTTTACTGGCATTCGCGTAGGGCATTCACCGCAGAGACGCAGAGAACTCAGAGGGAGACATGTTGGATCGGATGTGCGGACTTCGGACGCGACCACCAAGCCCAGTTGCTTCGATGCGCCTTCGGCCGCACAATAAGGCTCTTCTCCGCGCCCTCCGCGACTCCGCTGTGAAATGCCTTTTCTTGAGGAGAATCAGACATGGGTCAAATCTCAATCGCCGCGTTCAGAGCCAAGCCCGGCAAGGACGCCGAGATGCTGAGAGTCATCGACGATCGCCTGCCGCTGCTGCGCCGTTTCGGTTTGGCGACGGATCGTGCTGAGGTCCGCTGCCGCTCGAAGGAGGGGGTGGTCATCACGATCTCCGAGTGGACGAGTCAAGAGGCGATCGACCGGGCACACAAGACGCCGGAGGTGCTGGAACTCTGGAACCGCTTCTGGGCGTGCTGCGAGTTCGTGAAACTCGACGCGCTCCCGGAGTCGCGCGACGCCTTCGCAACCTTCGACGCAATTTGAAAGGCATTCACCGCGGAGCCACGGAGAACGCGGAGTGCAGAAAGACATCGCCACAGATGATCCGAATGGGCTCAGATAAGAAAACAGTTCAATCAATGTTTCTATCTCAGCCCATCTGGGCCATCTGTGGCTCTGTACCATGCCTTCCGCCGCGCCACGCACACCTTTGACGCCTTGGAAAACCGGGACCGAACAGCCAAACTCAACTCAAGGATGCCACTGGCTTTCAGGCTTGAGCCCGAGTTTCGCTCGCAGACTCTCCGCCACCTTCCGCGAGCGATCAGCAAGACGGTTCACATCGTTGCCAGCGGCCTCGCTGAGCCTCTCGCGCACCCGACGGACGTCGTCCACCGGGGTCTCTTCGGGCTTCGGGCAGGCTATTTTCGCGCGTGCCATAACTACTCCATTGCCTTCCCCCCGCATCCGCCCCGCTCACCGCAAGTAGTAATCCCGGACATACTCCGCCACCATCCGGTGCGAACTGAACTTCGCGCAGACGCTCTTCATGCTCTCGGCCATCATCCGGCACCACTCGCGCGGGATTCCATCCTTGCCGCGCTTGTAGAACATCGGGACGACCTGCTTTTCGAGCGTGGTGTAGATCGCCTCGGCGTCGTAGGCGTCTTGATCCTTGCGGCTCTTGAACTGCTTGCCGCCGATGGCCCAGCCGTTCTTCTTGTTGTATCCCTCGGGCCACCAGCCGTCGAGGATCGAGCAGTTGATGCCGAGGTTGAGGGGCGGTTTCATGCCGCTGGTGCCGCTGGCTTCCATGGGGCGGATGGGGTTGTTGAGCCAGACATCGCAGCCGCTGGTGAGCATCCGGCCGATGTTGGTGTCGTAGTTCTGGATGAGGTAGACGCGGCCGCGGAAGGGCTCCTTGCGTGAGTACTCGTGGATCTGTCGGACGAACTCCTGCCCCGCGGTGTCCTGCGGGTGCGCCTTGCCCGCGAAGAGGAACTGCACGGGCCGATCGGCGTGGCCCATGATCTTTGCGAGGCGCTTCGTATCCTTGAAGATCAGCGGGGCGCGCTTGTAGGTCGCGAATCGCCGCGCGAATCCGATGGTCAGCGCGTCCTCATCGAACGTCTCGCACAGATCCACGAGCAGGTCGGCGCTCTGGCCGGGGGTGTGGGAGGTAAGGATCTCTTCACGAACTCGCTGACGCAGCCACGCGATCATTCGGCGGCGGAGCAGTTGCCGAAGGTTCCAGAGTTCTCCGGCGGGGACGCGCGAAACTCCTTTCCACCAATCGTTCTCCGGCCCGGCGCCGATCCACTTGGGCTTCAGGTATTTGTCGTAGAAGGGACGGGCTTCGTCCGCGATCCAGGACTCGGGATGCACGCCGTTCGTGACGTGGCCGATGGGAACCTGCTCGGGCTGTGTTGCGTCGAAGGTCTTCATCCACATTCTGCGCGAGGTATCGCCGTGGAGGGCCGCGACGCCGTTGCATCGCTCGCTGAGAAGGAGCGCGAGGACGGTCATGCAGAATGGCTCGTTCTGGTCGTCCGGGTCTTCGCGACCGAGGGCGAGGAAGTCCGACCCGCTCAGCCCCAGTTCATCCGGCATGTGGCCGAGGTACTTCATGAGGAGCGATGGCTCGAAGCGGTCGTTGCCCTCGGGAACCGGGGTGTGCGTCGTGAAGACGGAGTGCTCGCGGACCTGCGCGACCGCATCGTCGAATCCCTCGCCCGACGCGACGAGCCTTCGCACTCGTTCGAGCGGAGCGAACGCCGCGTGCCCCTCGTTCAGATGGAAGGCGGTGGGCTGGATGCCGAGCGCGTCGAGCGCGTGCAGCCCGCCGATGCCCAGCAGGAGTTCCTGCCTGATGCGGTACTCGGCGTCCCCGCCGCGATAGAGGTAGTGCGTCAGCGCTCGGTCGGCGTCGGAGTTCGCGTTCACATCGGTATCAAGCAGGTAGATGGGGACGCGGCCGACGGTCAGGCACCAGACCTTCGCGAGCACCTTGCGCGGGCCGATGGGTATTTCGATGACCTTGCCTGTGTCGTCGATGGGCAGTTGCTCGAAGTCGGTGCTCGGATAGACCACGCGCGTTTCACCCTTGCGGGTGAGTTCCTGGCGGTAATAGCCGTGCTTCCAGAGGACCCCGACGCAGACGATCGGCACGCCGAGGTCACTCGCTGATTTCACATGATCGCCCGCGAGGATGCCGAGGCCGCCGGCGTAGAGGGAGAGGCACTCATGCAGGCCGTACTCCATGCAGAAGTACGCGGCGAGCATCTTTTTCTGCTGACCCTTGGCCGTGCGCTCGAACCAGGTGCGCGCATTGAGGTAGCGGTCGAGTTCGTTCTCCGCCGCGTCGAGGTTCGCGATGAAATCCGGGTCCGCGGCGAGCGTCTCCGCGCGGGTCTCAGACAGGAGGTTCAACGTCGCGATGGGATTGTGGCTCGCGGCGTGCCACAGACGCGGGTCCATCGATTCGAGGAGCCGTCGCGCGGGCGGATTCCACGTCCACCAGAGGTTTCGCGCCAGGTGATCGAGGCGTGCGCGCGTGTCGGGCCACGACTCGGAAGGAGCGCGTGAGGGTGAGGGCTTCGCGGCGCTCGTCTTGCGCGGACGGGGCATGGGAGCTCCCAACTGAAAAAGGGGGTGCGATCGGCGGCCGAGTATACCGGCGGAATCCTCGCGTTCCGCCTAGACTGCGGCGGTTCATCCGCACCGCATCGGGAGCACAATGTCGAACCGCGAACCAGTCGAAACACCTGATCCGTCCGACTCGCTCTTCGGGCCGAGGCCACGGCGCGGCCCGATCGCGCTGTTGATCGACCTCTTCAGCAGCGTCCGCTTCGGCATCGTGCTCATGGTGGTGCTCTTCATCTATTGCACGATCGGATCGGCGGGCATTCTTTATCCAGAGATCGGCCCCGGGAAGTGGAACCCGCTGAACCCCGCTGTGTGGCGGCACGACATGATCCGTCAGTGGCGCGTCTTCGAACTCACCGAGTTCGAGTGGTTCCACACAGCGTTCTTCAACGCTCTCATCGCGCTGATCTGCCTGACATTGATCGTCACAACGATCCGCAAGATCCGCTTCAACGCGCTGACCGCCGGGGTGTGGATGATCCACTCCGGCATTGTCATCCTGTCGATCGGTTCCTTCATCTATTTCGGGACGAAGTTCGAGGGAGATGCGCCGGTGATGCGCCAGGAGGTGGTCATCGACGTGCCCGGCGCGCCCGCGGCGACGCTCCCCGCGATGCCGGGCAACGCGACGAGCGTGCGAACCGACGCGGGCGAATATGTCTTCTCGATCGTGAGCATCGACCCGGCGTGGGAACTGCGCACCGAGGGTGATGAGGGCAAGCGCGCGTACGCGGTGACGGTTGATGTCCAGACGCCGATACCTCCGGGGCGGTTCATGCGACAGTTGCTCGCGGGGTATCCGCAGTACACGGAGGATGTGATCCAGGGCAAACGGCGCGTGAAGAAACTGCCCGAGTTCGAGGGCCGCGCGCTCGTCGATGAATCGATCGTGCTCTCGCTCGAAGCGCCGATGCAGGATTCATTCTGGGTGAAGGACAGCGCGGCGCTGTGCGTCCGCGAAGTGGGCGCGGGTCTGGAATGGTCGCAGCGCGTGATCGAAGGGCTGCCGAGGTACAACGATTCGATCGCGGCGCTCGCCGATGTCTGGCCGATGATGATGGGTGAGGGTGAGCGGCCGCTCCAGCCGCGCATCCTTGACCTCCCCGTGCCGCCGCCGAATGCCGAGGCCGACCCGCTCGACGGGATCGACGCGCGAATCACCGGCTATCTGCGATACGCGGTGATGCAGCGCGGCTTCGTCCCCGGCGGGCCGGTGTTCAACCCCGTCGCCGAGTTGACGATGACCACGCCGGATGGGCAGGTTTTCAACGAATCGCTGGTCGCCTTCGACGAGACTCGTCGCTCGGCCTACGACGGGCGTCTGTCGTTCGATTGGATCGAGAGCGCCGAGGCGCTGCCGCAGTTCCTCGATGCGGGGTCGCGCGAACTGACACTGCGCGTCCCGGAGGCCGGGATCGAAGAGATCATCAAGTTCCGCGTCTCCGACCTGGCGGCGACCGATCGTCCAATGACGCCGCTGGGCGAGACGGGCTGGCAGTTCCTGGTCCGCGAGGCGAAGGATCGTCTGCCGCTGTCGAGCGGGCGATCGGTGACGCTTCTGCTCGTGGACTTTGTGAATCCGGAAGGGAAGAAGTTCACACGCTGGGTCTTCGAGGACCCTTCGCGCAACCGCGACAACCACGAGACGGCGATGGAAGACCCGCACGCGCCGCAGGTTCCTGACCCGCGGATCGAGACGTTGTATCGGCCGGGGCGGACGCTGAGCACGATCTCGCTCGTCGCGGGTCCGGGAGACATCGGGATGCATGTCTTCTTTGACGATGGCGCGGGCAATCGAACGCAGCGCACCCTCACCGCTTCGGAACCGGTCGAGATCACCTACGGGATCAAACTCGATGTGCGCCGTTTGGTCCCCGACGCGTTGGAGACCGAGAAACCGCTGATCGTGCCGCGCCGCCAGCGCGACAAGGACGCGGACTCGGTTCAGGCCTACGCGCTCGTCCGAGTCGAGCTCTCGAAAGCGGATTGGCGCGAGTCGCGCTGGGTTCCGTTTCATCGCTACACGTTCGAGGAGCCGCTCGAGCCGACGGGGGTGCTGTCGCGCTTCGAGCCGAGGCTCTTCACGCTGCCCGACGGTCGCGAGGTCGAGGTGATGGTGGGGCGCGAGCGTCGCCCGTTGCCGCACGCGGTGCGCCTCGATGACTTCGTTCTGACGGCTAACGTCGGCGGGTTCACCGGCCGCATGTCGAGCGTGCGCGATTGGACGAGCGTCATCCGCTTCCAGGATGAACAATCGTGGACCGATCCCGTGAGCGTCAGCACGAACAATCCGGGTACGTTCGAGGGGATGTGGTTTTTCCAGGCTTTCTGGGACCCGCCTCGGCCGGGACGCTTCGCGGGCGATGTCGCTTCGCAAGGACTCAACTTTACGGGTCTGGGCGTGGGCAATCGCCAAGGCGTGTACGTCCAACTCTTCGGCTGCTGCCTCGCGGTCGCGGGGATGATCTACGCGTTCTACATCAAGCCGATCATCCGGCGGCGTCGCCGGGCGCGCGTGCTGGCCGAGTTGGAAGCGGGAAGACTCCCGCGCCGGGTCAAGCCGCTTGCGCTCGACGAGACGCCGATCCGGGATCACTCGCTCTCGCCGGTCAATGGTCAGGAGGTGTCGCGATGAGCCCTGCTGGTTCCAAGTGGTTCCTGATCGGCGTTGTGCTCGCGGCCATGCTTTCCGGGCTGCTGTTTTTCGTGGTGCTCGCCTCATCGTCGCGCGGAGAGGGAGGTGAAGGCCCGGACGCCGAGTTCGCGCGTGCCGTGGATCTTTCGCCTCTCGACCGTGCCGCGGTGTGGAACGAGGGACGGCTGAAATCCTTCGATGCCTTCGCGACCGAGACGCTCGGCTTCATCAGCGGACGGACGCGTGTGTTCGGTCAGGCGACGGACTTCACCTACCTCGACCTGATCTTTCGGGCCGAGCGGTACGAGTCGGTGCCGATCATCCACATCAAGAACAAGGGGATGCGCGCGCAACTGGCTTCGGCGCTCGGGTCCGCCGGAGTGATGAAGAAGGAGGAGGCGGACGCGTTCATCGAGTCGGGGATGATCTCGGAGCCGATGCTGGCCAATCCGACAAGCGAGGAACTGTTGCAGCGATGGTCGATGGACATGGTCCGCACGGCGAAGCACGCGGATTCGATCATGAACGCGCGCGGATTCCGTCGCCCGGAGGTGCTGATTGACATCCTGCGGATGATCCCGCCGCCCAGCGGCCGCGAGGATGCACCGTGGCTGAGCCTGAACGAACTGTGGAGTCCCGGGCCGAGGATGCGCCCGGCGGACGCAACGATCAGCGGCATGAGTGAGCAGACCCAGGCGGGGCTTGAGGCCGCGATGAACGAGGCGGCGGTCGCGTGGCGTGCTCGCGATGCGGGGAAGTCGAGCGCGGCGATCGCCCAACTGGCGTCGTTGCTGTCAACGGTCGCCCCCGGTGTGTACCCCGAAGCAATGCGGATGTCGCTTCAATCGGCGTACTTCCGGGCGAAGAACATGACGTGGGTGTGGCTGGTCTACTTCGTGAGCGTCGTGCTGCTCCTGATGTCGGTGGCGTACAAATGGGAGGCGGCGCGCGGGCTGGGGATGGGGTTCTTCTCGGTCGCTTTCGCGCTGCACACGCTGGCGCTGGGGTGGCGGTGGTACATCGCGGGGCGCTGGCCCAACTCCAACATGTTCGAGGCGGTGACGACGAGCGTCTGGCTCGGCACGATCGCGGTGCTGGCGCTCGAATACTTCGCGCGGCGAACACCCATGCGCAACCTCTTCGCCCTCGGCGGGGCGGCGGCGTCGATGTGCGCGCTCATGGCGGCCCACTACGTCCCGCAACTCAACGCCAGCATCAACAACATGATGCCGGTGCTGCACGACCTGTGGCTCTACATCCACACCAACG
>JAGVLZ010000154.1 GCA_020054055.1 Phycisphaerales bacterium | reverse complement strand
GCTTCGGGGCGCACGCTGCATCGGTGGCCGATGGATCGCGCCCTTGTCGGGCGGCTGTGTGCGCACTTTGCATCCATGCAACGCGCGCCCCTGATCCTGAAGGACCGCGACGCGGCGGGGTTTGATTACCTCGTCGTGAACTCGGGGCCGATCGAGCCGCCGAGCCAGTGGTGGTTTGACGTAATGGATGTCGAGGTGAAGTTCATCGACGACATCGCCCACGATCCGCACCCGGAGCACACGGTGCGCGTCGGATTCGCGGCCACGGCGTCGATCATGCTCGACCTCGCGCGCGGCGTGCATCAGCGGTTCGGGCACGAGACCTTGACTCAGCATTTCGCCGCGGTGATGGGCGTCGTGCCGGGGTCGGCGCTGGGCGTGAAGGATGACCGCGTCCACTTGCTCGAGGTGTTCGATCGTCAGGTGAACAAGTGGACCGCGGTGCATCGCCTGGCGCAGGAACAGGGGATCCCGCGCGAGCGCGTCGCCGCGATCGGGGATGAGGTGAACGACATCGCGATGATCGAGGGGGCGGGGCTGGGGATCGCGATGGCGAACGCGGTCCCCGCCGCGAAGAAGGCGGCGAAGATCGAGACGAGGAGCAACGCGGAGGACGGGGTGGCGTGGGCGATCGGGAAGATTCTCTCGGGGGAGTGGTGAGGGTAACGTGGGTGCCACGGCCAGCGCGGTCGGCCGCGGCGGGCGCACCTGACCATTCGCCACGGCCGACTCCCTCGAAGACTCAGTCGCTGGCCGTGGCACCCCCTTTACCATGCAATCCCTCGCGTCCATCAAGGAACTCCTCGAATCCCGCGGCCTGCGGCCGAGCAAAGCGCTGGGGCAGAACTTTCTGATCGAACCGGCGCATGTGATGCGCCTGGTTGACGCGGCGGGCGTTGGACGCGGTGATGTCGTGCTTGAGGTCGGTCCGGGGACGGGGGTGCTCACCGACGTGCTGCTCGGGCGCGGCTGCCGCGTGATCGCTTGCGAACTGGATCGCGGATTGGCTGACTTGCTGCGCGAGCGGTTTGCAGATCAGGCGAGGAACGGGGCGTTCACGTTGATTGAGGGTGATTGTCTCGCGTCAAAGCATGAGGTGAACCCGCTCGTCATTGACGCGCTCGGGGGTCAGCCATTCCGTCTTGTGGCGAATCTGCCGTATGGGGCGGCGAGTCCGCTGATGATCGCGCTGGCGACGGGTGCGCCCGTCGCCGGCGCTCGGGTCTCGGTTCATTGCCTCGGCCAGTTCGTGACTATTCAGCGCGAGGTGGGGGAACGGTTGCGCGCGGCGGTGGGCACGAAGGACTACGGCGAGATGGGGGTGCTCGTGCAGGCGATGTGCGGGGTGAAGCGGATCGCGGTGCTGCCGCCTGGGTGTTTCTGGCCTCCGCCCAAGGTGACGAGCGAGATGGTGGCGGTGACGCCTCTTGCGAAGCCGCTGACCGATGATGTTGGATCGCTCTCGCGTCTTTGTCGGACGCTCTTCACGCACCGCCGCAAGCAGATCGGAACGACGCTTGCGCGCGAATCGCCGGGGTTGCTCAAACGCCTGCCGGTGGGAGTGGATCGAACGATGCGGCCGGAACAACTGACTGTTCAACAGTTGGTGGCGATGGCGCGACTCTGAGATCTCAAATCTCAAATCTCAGATTTGGGAATCGCTCAGCCCGCGGCGTTGCCGATCTTGCCCACGACCTGCGGCTGCTCGGCGAGGATCTGCTCGGCGACTTCGCGGCGGTGGACCTGGATGTCGCGCGGGAACTCGAGCGCGATGCGCACGCGATCGCCCTTGATCCCGGCGATACGGATGACGCCGATGGGATTCGCGGGGTCGCCTATAACGACCTCCTCGCCTTCTCGCCGAGTGATCACCAGCATAGAGCCTCCTGCTCCGCCCCTGGTCAGAGCGGCACAAATCGTCCCCGCCTCGGGGACCCACCGAAACGAAGGATACCACCGAATCTGCATTCGGGAAGGACCAATCTCGGGCAATCGTTTGCGCTGAGGACTTTCCCTCAATCGGCCGCCGGCAAGTTTGCGTGGACTAATCGAGCGCGACGACTTCGGTGACCTCCGGGACGTAGTCCTTGAGGTTTTTCTCGATGCCGACCTTGAGGGTCAGTTGGCTCGATGGGCAGCCGACGCAGGCACCGTGAAGGCGGATGGTGACCACGCCTTTTTCGGTGACGTCCACCAGTTCCACGTCGCCTCCGTCGGACTGCACGGCTGGGCGGATGCGGTCGAGGATGCGCGTGACGCGCTCGCGGAGTGTTGGATTGGAGACGGCGGAGGGCATGTTCGGGTGATTGTAGACATTTCGCGCCGCGCTCGGCGGACGGGCGTCCGATGCAGCGCCAGCGGTACACTTCGATAATGTACTCCTCTTTGCTGCGCTGGGGCGCTCTGCTGGTGGTCTCGATGGCGGTGGGCTGCGCGGGGAACGCGAAATCGGGTTCGGCCCCGACTCCCCTGCAAGTGATGCAGGACCCGAAGGCGCACACGGGGGCGCAGGAGAAGGCGATCCGGGCGGCGTGGGGCGAGGTCCGTGCCGGGCGGATCGACGCGGCCGAGATGCGCGAGCAACTGAAGAAGGTGGCGTGGGCGCGCGGGAGGTACTTCGAGGTGCGCATCGCGGCGCTGGAGGAAATCCTCGCTGACGAGCCGAACCTCACCGACACGCGGAACATGATGCGCCTCATGCTGCCGACGGAAACGAACTGGAACGTGATCGAGTTTCTTGGGAATGCCGCGGCCGATCGCGGCTGGACCGATCTCACGACGGCGCTCGTGCGTTGCTGGGCGCGGCCGGTCGACGAGCCGACGGACGACCAGCGTCCCGAGCGCAAGGCGTTCGAGCGGCTGCAAGATCGGAAG
>JAGVLZ010000030.1 GCA_020054055.1 Phycisphaerales bacterium | reverse complement strand
CTGCCCGCCCGTCAGCGTCATCATCGGCTCGACCACATACAACCGGCTCATCTCCGAATCCGACGCCGCGCGACCGGGAGCCGTGCCGCCCGAGTAGCGACCCGCCGCGTACCCGCGCGCCTCGCCCAGCGTGCATCCCTCGCCCCCGAGAAAGTCACGATCAAAGGAGACGATCACCTTCGCGCCGGCCAGTTCGAGCGTCTCGCGCATCGCCGAACCGAACGCCGCGCGAAGCCCCTCCATCGCGTTTTCGTTGTCGATCGCTTCGTACGCGTGCCACTTCGCCTTGGGCCACTTCTTCAGTATCCGATCGCGGATCGCATCGCGCGACGGGCTGGTCGCCTTCTCGACGAGGAACGCGAGCCCATCCCCCTGCGTCGCATCAAAGCCGCCGAAGTGCTCCTGCGAGAAAGCAACGAACTCGGCCCAGGGAGTCGCCGCGAGCGTCTGCCCGCGCTCCGCCGCGAGCGCTGCGTACACCGCCGGGTCACGATCCGGGTCGTACAGATCGAGCACGCTCGACTGAGACGCAAGCGACGACTTCCCGAGATTCACCGGGTGAAGCGGGTTGCCCTCGAGTTTCGTCGGACGCCCCTCGAACGTCTCCGCGAGCAACCCCTCGCACCCGCCGCCCGGCAGGGGCATCGCGGTCGCGTAGAAGAGCGCCATGCCGGGGACCACGACCTCGGGCTGCTTGTTGTACGCGATGATGTGGTTCTCGGGCCGACGGCAGCCCGGCACCGACGCCGCCCCCGCGAGCGCCAGGCTCGCCCCCATGATCCGCAGGAAATGACGCCGTGACCCATCGAGCAGTTCGCTCGCATACGCCGGGAACTCGCGCTGGAGAAAATCCTTGAACTCCCCCGAGCCCGCCAGTTGGTCGAGGCTGCGCCAATACACCTTCCCCGCCGCCGATTCGAGCCGCGCCGGCGCAATCTCGTCGTGCGAACTCGGGCACTGCTCCAGCATCTTTCGCCGATCGCTCATATGGCAGTCTCGCTTCTCGAATCGCTTCCGGTCTGGTCTTTCCCAATGGCTGATGCCAAATGCCTATTGCCTTCCTAGTAATGACACGCCCCGCAGAACTGCGGCGGCTGCAACTGCTTCGTCTTCGCGATCTCCAGCCCGCGCTCCAACTGCTTCGGGTCCGTCAGCAACGCCTCCACCGCCGAGAGGTCCGTGATCCTCGGCACATCCGTCTGCACCATGTCGTCCGCGCTCACCAGGTTCTTCTCGGGCGCGCGGTGGCACTCGAGGCAGAAACTCATCCCCATGCCGTGAACCTGACGCACCACCGCCTGCTGATCGATGCGCCCATGGCACGAATAGCACGAGACCCCCGCGTGAACATGCACCGAGTGATTGAAGTGCGCGTAGTCCGGCGTCTTGTGTACCCGACGCCACAGCACCGCCTCGCCCGACGCATACGCCGAACGAACCTTGATGAGGTTCGGGTTCGCTTTGTGAGCATTCCACAGAGACGTATTCAGATACGCCGTCTCACCCACACCCGTGTGGCAGTTCATGCACGTCGCGGTGTCCGGGATGTTCGCGTGCTTCGAGTCTTCAACATGCGTGTGGCAATAACGGCAGTCGATCCCCAGTTTCCCCGCGTGAATCTGGTGGCTGTAGTCGATCGGCTGTACCGGCTCGTACCCCGTGCGCCAGTAGTCCGGCGTGAAGTAGTACATGTACCCGGCGCTCACCGCGACAACGCCAACCCCGCCGAACACCGCGGAAAACGTCGGCAACGCGTTCATCCACTTCGGGAAAATGTTCGCCACGCCACGCTCCCAACGGGCTTCAACAACTCGCCCGACTCCGCACTCAGGCCAATTCCCGAGGCGTAAATGCTTGCTAACTCAATCGCACGCCGCTACTGGCACGCGGGAAATTTTTCGCTTGGACAGGAGTCCAATCGACTCGTAATCTGTCAGGGAACCCACTACCTTGTCAAGGGCCGAGACGCACTACTTTGCAACTGAGTCCAAGTCTCAACTGCGCTGACCCACTTCTTATCGGACTCATCGGTTTGAGGAGACACTACCCATGACCAATGCCAATGCCCCGGACGGCTCAAACCTCCTCCCAGCGATCGTCACCGTCGGCTTCGGCACAACCATCGCCATGTGGTTCGCGGGGTTCCTGACCCATCTTCCCGGCATGGGACTCCCGGCGATGGCGATCGGCCTGCTCCTGCTCGCCCTTCACTTCCTTGGAGGGGTCGTCGGCGGGAGGCTCGCGGCAAGCAAAAGAGGTTGGCAGGTCGGCTTGGGCGCGGGAACCCTCAGCGCCCTGCTGAACCTGCTCATCGTCGGATCAGTCGTGGCGTCGGATACCGAGACCAACACCCTGCGCCCCGGCTGGCCCATGATCGTGCTTGGAGCGATCGGTACGGGAGCCGTGCTCGGTCTTGTTGGCGGCGTGATCGGCGGCGCGAAACCCCGCGTGGCTCAAGAGGCAAGCCCAATGGGCAAACGCCTCTGGCTCGCGCGTTTCTCCAAGGTCGCCGCCTTGAGCGCCCTCACCGTGCTCCTCTCGGGGGGTCTGGTCACAAGCACCGGTGCTGGCCTCGCCGTCCCCGACTGGCCCACCTCGTACAACGCGAACATGTTTCTGTACCCCCTGTCAAAGATGACCGGCGGGATCTATTACGAGCACGCGCATCGCCTCTTCGGCTCCCTTGTCGGCCTGACCACCCTCGTCCTTTGCATCATCGTCGTCGCCACCGAGCCGCGCAAATGGGTAAAGGGCGTCGCCCTGCTCGCGTTTCTCGCGGTGTGCGGCCAAGGAGTTCTCGGCGGCATCCGCGTCACCAGCGCGGACAGCACCTCCCCAACGATGCTCGCGGACAACAAGACTTCGCTCATCCTCGCGATGGTCCACGGCATCACCGCCCAACTCTTCTTCGCGCTCCTGTGCGCGCTGGCCGCGATACTGAGCCGATCATGGATCACCCATCGCGACGCCGATCGCCCCGCCGAACGCTCGCTCCGACTCTTCGCCTGCCTGCTCTTCGGCGCGCTCGTGCTGCAACTCTCGATGGGCTCCGCCGCACGACACCTGCATCACCCGCACATCCTCTGGACGCACGTCGGCTTCGCCGTCTTCGTCATCATCTTCGCCGCGATGGCCGGCTTCCGCGCCATCGGG
>JAGVLZ010000378.1 GCA_020054055.1 Phycisphaerales bacterium | reverse complement strand
CGAGTTCCACTATGCGGCCGATCCCGCGACGATCGAATCGTTGCGCCAGGAAGTCGAAGGGAAGCCGGATCATCCGAAGCGATCGCAGTACGAACGCTTCAAGCGGTACGCGGAAGAGGGGCCGGAGGTCCAGCGCGACACGTTCTGGTGGCAATCGCCGGGGAGGTGGCGTCGGAGTCAGGATTATCTTGCGCCGTTCATGCTGCCCACCGATTATGTCGTCGTTGGTCGTCGGGCGTGGGACAGGACGAACGACATTAACCTGATGGACGCGAAGGACCATCCGCCGCACAAGAACATCGCTTCATTTGAGGCAATGGTCCTTGCGGATGCCAAACGGATGGTTTTCGCCGGTTTCAGTCTTGTGGTGCAGGAGGATGCCGATCTTGTGTTTCACGCCGCGCAGTTGCCGACATTCAGAGCAATGCTCAACCACGAGAGCGGCGTTGAAGTGGAGGTCGTCGGCTTTTGGGATCAAACGGCGGGCAGGGCCCATAGTGCGCAGGCAGTTTTCCTTCGTGCGATCAATCCGAAACTGCATGATGGAAGACGATATGTGTACTCAGCATCAACCGACGATCCCGTGATCGGAAGGCCGGTCACTCGCCGAGTCGAGGACTGGAACCCGGATGGTCGGTTATTCAAGGTGCTCCTTTGGCAAGGCGCTTCCCATTTCACGGACGATGAGTTCGAGGCGCTGACGGCGGACCCGGTCGCGGGCACCCCCGATCCCTTCCGGGGAGAGGTTCAAGTGAACCGAACCATTGACCACCGTCCATCCACGGCGACGGTCACCAAGCACGAAGCCGACGGGTCGGCAACGACGCAGCCGATATCCCAGAGCGCTGAGATGAGCTCACGCGGCTGGCTCCGCACTGCTGGCTGGGTTTCGGCGGGCGGCCTTGCTCTCGCGTTGATCGCCGTGCGCATCGTGCGTCAAGCCGGAGAAATCTAATCTCCCATCACCCCTTAATAAGCGAGGTTTGACATGCAGAAAAACTTCATCCAAGAATCGCGTCTCGGTGTGACTCTTGTTCTCTTTGCCGGCGCTCTGAGCCCGATCGTCATCGGGCAATGCCTGACTTCAGTGAACTACAACGCGTGCGCCGAATATCCTGAGGGGACCTTCGAGTGTGATCCCTGCTCAGTGGCCGGGATCGATGAATGCTGCTCTTATCCGAGCATGAACGGCGAATGCGGAGACGCCGTGCCCGCTGCGGCAGGCTTGTCGGCAGAAGAGTCGCTTGCGCAAGCGACTTGCACTTGGCAACAATCCCTCTGCCCGAGTGAGGCTGGCGGGGCATGCACGAACGGCGGAACATCAACCTCCGTCCGCAACTGCGAGAAGGCCACCGGCGCCACCTGCCCAACACCGCCAGGTGACGGCGGTGGCGGAGGACCAATCAAGATGATCCTCCCCGAATAATGATCCGTACCCCCCATGCTACGCGTTCCCTTTGCGCCTGACCGGTCTTGGTGGCTCATCGCCGTGCCGCTCGCGGCGATGCTCGTCGCCGGCGTGATGAAGGCGATCGACATCGGCTCCTTCGCCGCCCAGTTGACCACTTGGCCGCTCATCCCGCGGGGATGGGAGCCGGGTGTGGCGATGGCGGTGGTCAACTTGGAACTTCTTGTCACTGTCCCGTGGTTCCTGGGACTTTCTCGAACAGCATCCCCGGTTGGGGCGGTCGTGTTACTCGTGCTGTTTTCGATCGCGTACGCGGCGCACCACCTGCTCGGGCACCGGGTATCGTGCGGCTGCTTCGGCCAACTGCGGATGCTGGAGGCTCTTGACCATCAGGCCCCGCTGGTGCTTGCTCGCAACGCGCTTCTTACACTCATGCTGATGACCGGACTCATCCTGGGACACCAGAATCGCGGCCGACCCGGCCTGAACACACCGGCACGATGCGGGATCGCACCGACTCGGCCGAACGCCTTCACCCTCATCGAGTCGCTCATGCTGCTGGCGATCATCACAATCCTGATCGCCTTGACGCTCCCTTCCATCGGGCGTTCACGCGATGGAGCGTACGAGACCGCATCGCTCTCAAATCTCAGGCAGCACGCGATGGTCTTTGACCTCTATACGTCCGACTATCAATCGATCTACCCGTGTTTCCTCGCACCGGATACGGATCACGAGTGGGTCATGCTTTCCGGGATCGGGCTTGAGGCCCGCGGATACTTCTCGCAGGATGCGCTGTGGGCGCTGGCGCTCGCCGACCAATACTACGAGGGCGAGAAATACAGCAGGTCATTCCACCCGCCGCTCGTGGTGGCCCGTGATGACGGATGGGAGCGGTCGTGGTTCACGGAGTACTGGTACTCCTCGGCCTTTCTCGCCGATCCCTCTTTCTGGCAATACGAGACTCGCACCGGCCCCGAGCAATGGCGGCCGACTCGATCCGATGAAGTCAACTTCCCCAGCCAGAAGGCGATCCTGTGGCAATCGCTCCTCGACTCAAGAGACTGGCGTGAAATCCGGAATCTCTTCGGGTTCGTCGATGGATCGGCGAGGGCTGTCCGCGCTCAGGACGTGCTCCCGCAGTACACCTTCGGGACGGTAACGAACGGCTCGTCGCAAGGTGGATCAACGCGGGGCCTCCCCGGCATGTACACGATCAATGGCGTGCGCGGCCGCGATGTGAAATAGCCCTCGACGCACAGGGGCTACCCGACCGCCCGGACCGAAAAAAGACCACCGCCTCTCGACCGGGGTTCGGCCAAGAGGCGGTGTCGCGTGGAAGGAGTGTGTGAAGCGTGACTCAGCACAAAGGCGGCGCCGGCCTGAGGGTGACACCGGTCGCCGCCCCGGCCGCCCGTCGTGGCAGGCGGCGAGGATCAGATCAATCGAAGAGGTTCGACGTGTTGGGCATCTCCGCCGTCCGCAGCGTGATCGTCGTTTCGATGCGGAAGTTGGACTGCGTGCGGTGGCGCTCGGCCTGGAAGACGCGGAGCGAGTTCTTGCCGTTGGGCACAAGGCCCGACAACCGGTCGAGGTACACCGTCTGCGTCACCGCGGAGTGAACGCCGCCCAGGTCGATCACCAGTCGGTCGTTGATGAACACCCAGACGTCGTCGTCGCCGATGAAGGTGAAGGACTGGTTCGTGCCCGGCTCGTAGATGAACTGAGTCGCGAGTTCGTAGGTGAAGTGGAAGTTCTTGCTGCCGTTGGGCGAGTTGCCGAAGAGGTCATCGTTGATCGGGAAGAAGCCCGCCCGGGTCGAATAGAGGGGGTCGGTGCGGTCGTCGAAGATGTACAACTTCGAGTTCGGCTGGCGCACCAGCGTAATCGCGACGTTCTTGGACATGTTCACCCCCGGGACGTCGCGGTACCACTGGGCGAACGAGGCCGCGGAAGAGATCGCGCCGGGGTCCGCGTTGCCGGTGTAGGCGCCCGCGCTGTCACCGAACGACGCGCTGTAGAGCGACGGGTGGATTTTGACGCCGGCCGAGGTTCTCCACTGCGACGAGACCTTGCGTCCGCCGCCGACGAAGACCGGCTTCATATCCGAGTCAAGGGTGGAGGCGATGTTGCCCATGTAGTGGCCGAAGCCGCCCGCGGGCTGACGCTCAAAGTCGGTGTGGCCGCCCGAGACGCTCCGCTCCTTGAAGTCGCGGATAACGCCGGAAAGGTCGATCGTTGCGGGCAGATGGGCGTACGGGTCGGCGTCGGGGCGGGCAAGCGCCTCGCGAGCGCTCGGTCCCAAGGTGCCCAGCACACCCGCCGCGACGACGAGCATCGCCGTCAGACTTCCGTTCGTGAGCAGTGTTCGACCCTTCATCCTGACACTCCTGCGTCGTCCGGGCGGCTCCCAACCCTCGACGGGCTCCCGGGTCGGACGTGCGACCGGGATGAAGGTCAAATCCGGCGGCGGGGCGTGCCAACGATCGCCCTCGAAAACTCCCCCGAACCCCCCGGCTGGGCCGATGAGGCAAGTTGATCCGATCAATCACGCGTATTCGGCGCTTTTCGGGCGTAGGATCGCGTTCAGCACGCTGCAAGGAGGATGAGTTCTTGGACGCATTTGTCATCCACGGCGGGAAGCAACTCAACGGGACGATCCGCATCAACGGGTCCAAGAACGCTTCGCTGCCGCTGATGGCCGCGGCGCTGCTCACCAATCAGCCGGTAATTCTCGAAGGCGTCCCCGCCCTCGCGGACATCAACAACATGAAGCGGCTGCTGACAGAACTCGGCTGCGGCTCGACCGAAACAAACTCGCCGCGTCGGATGACGCTGCACAGCAAGGATGAATCCGCCCACGCCGCGCGGTACGAGATCGTCCGCACGATGCGGGCCAGCATCTGTGTTCTCGGCCCCTTGCTCGCGCGGCGCGGGTTGGCCCGCGTCTCGATGCCGGGCGG
>JAGVLZ010000281.1 GCA_020054055.1 Phycisphaerales bacterium | reverse complement strand
CTCGCGTCGTCTCTCCGCGCCGTCGGGGCGATGCCCGCTCTTCGTTGGCCGGGACCGTCGGGAAGGGGCTGATTGGGTGGGCGCTCGTCGCCCGAGTGGGAACCTGGCTGCTGCCGCACGCCATCAGCGCGATGCGAAGCAGCACCAATCGCCGTCGATCACAGAGGGAATCGAAGAGCGTCCCCATGGCATTGCGCAATGGTCAATCACCCGGATACATCGGAGCATCCCCATGAAACTACTCGCCAGAATCGTCTTCACGATCGCGTTGTGCGTCGCCTTCCTCAACCTGCCCGCGTGCAATACCACGAAGGGTCTCGGGACCGATATCGAAAAGGCCGGCGAGGGTCTGCAAGGCTCCGCTGAGCGGAATGGCGCCGATTGAACACCGAAGTCCTGTCCACGATGGTTGACGCCGTTGCACAAGGACGGCGTCAACCCACGCCCACCTGCACCGTGTCAGCGCTCGTTACCTGCCTCTCGAGCCCGAAAGGAACCACCATGAGAGCAGTCTTTCTGACCACTTGCCTGATGTTCACTCTCTGCCTCGCGGCCTGCACCACCGCGCCCAAGACTGAATCGGGCAAATCCGACATCCGCGCCGAAGCCGATGCGGCCCTCGCCAAAGCGCAGCGCAACGATCCGACCCTCACCCCGATCTTCAACAGCGCCAACGGTTACGCCGTCTTCCCCACCGTTGGCAAGGGGGCAGCCGGAATCGGAGGCGCGTACGGCAAGGGTGTTGTGTATGAGAAGGGCACCGCCATCGGCTACTGCGATCTTTCACAAGCCACCATCGGATTCCAACTCGGCGGCCAGGCTTACACGGAGATCATCGCCTTCTCGACACCCGAGGCACTCACGATCTTCAAGGAAGGGAACTTTGCCTTCGACGCGCAGGCCACCGCCGTTGCCGTCAAGTCTGGATCCGGCGCGAACGCGAAGTACTCCAACGGCGTTGCCGTCTTCACGATGGATGAGGCCGGTCTCATGTACGAGGCCTCGATCGGCGGGCAGAAGTTCAGTTATGAGGGGAAGTGAATGCAGAATCGCCCCCAGGGATTCGGCGGTTGAGTCCCGGAAACCAGGTAGTCGGTCGGGCCGTATAGCACCCCGCACGGACCAGTCGCGGCCCCGAATCATTCGTGAACAAGGAGAACTTCCATGCTTCGATGGGCATTCCTCTTCCTCGTCTTTGCTCTGATCGCCGGCTTGCTTGGCTTCACCGGACTCGCCGGGCAATCCATGTACATCGCGCGAATCCTTTTCTACATCTTCATCGTCGTGTTCCTCGTCGGCCTCATCTACAGCCTGCTGACCGGCAAGCGACCCTGATCGGACGCCGCGAATCGGCATGAAGGTCCGCCATTCGGAGAGTGATCGATGACGGCAAACCAAGCATTTTATTTCGCGGCACGAGCGTGGATCCTCATCACCATCGCAACCATGCCTGGCTGCGCCGACCATATGTCTCTTGAAACCAAGATGGATGGTGAACTGGCGACCTCGCTCCGGCTCGATGGCCCGATCCAGATGCACGTCCAGATGCAGGGACCGACCCTTCGATACGAGGGCACCTACATCAGCGACGAACTTCTCGAGCACGTCGAGATCGGCAAGGCGACCGACGAATGGATCGTCGCGGTCTTTGGGGAGCCGGACGCCCAGAGCACGCTCAAGGACGGCTCCGAGATCTGGCGATGGACCTACCGCCCCGTCGAACAGCAAGCCTCGATGGTTGAAATGTTCAGCAGCAGCGAGAAGGAACCCAAACTCGCCACCCGCAGCGTCTTTGTCATGCTGCGCCACGGCGTTGTCGTCCAGAAATGGAAGGGCTGATGTGCCTCGGTCCCGTGCGACCGGCGTCGCGCGGCGTCTTCAGGAGTTGAATCATGAGCAATCAACGCATCTTCGGCATCGTTCTGCTGGTCGTCGGCGTCGTCCTCTTCATCATGGGGATGAACGCTTCGGATTCGGTCGCCGACAAGGTCAGCGAGACATTCACCGGGAGATTCACCGACAAGACAACCTGGCTCATCATCGGCGGGCTCGGCGCCGCGCTCCTCGGCCTGCTCCTGACCTTTTTCCGAAACGGAAAAAACTAGCGCGCACGCAGTCCATGCGTATCGGAAGCCTTCGGATAAGAGTCGGGCCAACGATGGCCCGGATGAGCCCGGATGTTGCTTTGGCTGGTCCACAACCGTTCATCCGGGAATATCCCGGCTCTCCGTGGCTGTGAGTCGCCCCGCTTGAAGCAAGACGGCTACGCCCTGCCAGTGGACGGAGATGAGTACCTCCGGGTCGGTGATGCCGGAGATCGACTTCATCACCCGGTGGATGACGGCGATTTCGTCCTGCCAACTTCGGGCGGTGGTTCACTTTGACGGTGGCACGGGTTTGCAACCCGTGTGGCCTTCGTCAAAGTGAACCGGTGCCCAACTCCAGCGGGGCTTTGCCATGGACGAATCGCAGGGGCTGGGCGACCGAACGGGCACCGATTGCTCCGAGCCGCAATCGGCGGCACGTCAGTGCCGGTATGTGATCCGCGCGCGGCTGAGGTCGTATGGGCTGAGTTCGACGGTCACGCGGTCGCCCGGGAGGATGCGGATGTAGTGCTGGCGCATCTTGCCCGAGACGTAGGCGAGCACCTCGTGTGAGTTCGCGAGTTTGACCCGAAACATGGCGTTCGGGAGGGCGTCGAGCACCTCCGCTTCCATCGAAAACTTTTCGTCCTGCTTGGGCATAATCCTCCGATTCGGGGTTGATCCAAGGGAACAGTTATATCGCCAAAGCGGCCGCAAAGCCATTTCCGGGCTGTTTCACCACGGAGATCACGAAGGGGCACGGAGGGAGAACGGGATTGTGTTGGTCAGACTTCGTTCAATCCGCAATCGAGAGCACCTCCGCGCCGTCGTCGGTGACGAGGACCATGTGCTCTTCGTGCGCGGCGAGCGAGCCGTCCGCGGTCGTAACGGTCCAGCCGTTGGGAGACAGGCGGACGGGGGTTCGGATGAAGGGCGCCTCCCCCGCTGCTCTCGGGAACGGGCCTTCGCGCGGGGCGCAGAGGAGCGGCTCGATGGTCAGCACCATGCCGGGGGTGAGAATGAAATCGTCGCCCGTGAAGCCGTTCCAGTAGGCGGGAACTTTGGGGGGCTCGTGCAGTTCGCGGCCGATGCCGTGGCCGACATATTCGGTGACGATGCCGAAGCCCGATGTTGCCGCGCGGCGTTCGAGTTCGATCGCGATGGACGACCATGCCCGGCCGGGTTGGATGAGTTGGATGGCGTGGCGCAGCGTGTCGCGCGTCGCGGCGATCAGCGCGCTGGCGATGCCCGTCGGGTCTGGCGCGATGACGATG
>JAGVLZ010000076.1 GCA_020054055.1 Phycisphaerales bacterium | reverse complement strand
GGCGCACGCGGTAGCGCGCGTCCGCGGCGACGTTGGCGCTGATGCGGACCTGGCGCGTCGAGGCATTGTATTCGACCGACCGCGAGACGAGGGCGTCGTCCGAGGTACCGAAGATCTGGTCGGCCCCCGCCGTGGAAACCTCCACGGAAGCGCTGTTGACCGTCGAAGCGCTGAGGCTCGCGCTCGCGGTGAGGACGATCAACCCGCGGTTGTCCGCTTCGATCAGCGTGATGGACGGCAGGTCGCCCGCCAGCAGCAGGCGCGGCTCCAGCGGTTCAAACACCGCCGCGCACGACCACCGACCGGCCGACGCACGCGGACCCGCCGAATCACTCATCCATTTCAAGAACCGACGCCAACCCATGCGCATCTCTCCACTACGACCAGACTCGGGCGATCCAGCCTCTGTACGCACGAAAGGGGCGTAGGGTCGCATCATATGTCATCGGTTCGGGTCGGGATCGGCGTCAGCCGGCTGGGGAGCGCCGCGCGGGATTCCCGCTCAGTTGTTCGGCACAGGCGGAGCGGGCATCGACGGATCGGCCCGGAGGAAGAGGTCGAAGGCGGTCCTGACGCCGTCGTACTCAACGGAAGCGATGGTCGTGCTGAATCCCGTCAGGTCGCGTCTGGGGGTGACATCGAAGTCCACCTGCATGCCGCCTCCGCGGTCCGGCCGGCGCACGCCGACAACGCGCACCCCGATGTCCGGGTTGGTTGACTTGGCCACGATCTTCTGGCCCGGCATCACTGCTTTGCCGGTGAAGAGCATCGTGGTCCGCGTCGGCCCATTCGACGACACCGTGCCCATCGCGATGAACTCATCCATCGAGTGCCACTGGGTCTTGTCGATGATCGGCCTCCATCCCGGCACGCGCGCCGGGATCGCCATCATCTCGGCGGCCTCGTGATCGGTCTCGATGACCAGCCAGCGGGGGAGTTGATCCGTCGGCACTTCTCCGAGGTTGTAGTACACCGTGTAGTTGTCGCGAAGCGAGTCCTTCGCCGGGTCGAACCCCTCATAGATCGGTGCCATGCCGCTGATCGAGAGCACCCTGAAGGGCGACTTCGTGCGTGATTCGAGGGTCAACTTGCCCCCGCGGTCGGTAACGATGGCGAAGCGCGGCCCGCCGTTGATCTTGATGTCGTAGCCCACCTCGAAGTCAAAGGGGATGGGCAGCGGCCTTTCGTTGTCCTTCTCATAAATGAGCAGTTGCTTGGTGTAGAGCCCCATCTCGCGCGGGAACTCGACCGCGACGAGGATGTCGAATCGCTCCCCCGGCTGGAAGGTGCGATCGTTGCCGAGGATCGTCGCGTCGGTGCAGGAGCATTCGCCCTGCGCGCGTTCGAGCGTGATGGGCTGCTCGCCGTTGTTGATGAACGTCATCGTTTCGGAGACGAACGCCAAGGGGGGTCTGGTTCCGAAGTCCACGCGCGGGCTGACGAGTTCGAGGGTCGGCGCTTTCAAGATGGCGGGACCTGTGTTTGGGGCTGTCGGCGTCTGGGCCGAAGCCAACCCGGTCACACCCGCCAGGCACGCCAATCCAACCCACGCTTTGATTGAACCATTCCGCATCATTGATCCTCCAACGGCCGCCCGGCGGGGCGCGGCCCATGAACTACCCGTATCGGCCCCATAAGTTCCCGCGTCCAGCCCGTGAGAGCCCGAACGGCGCGCCGAGCACCAATAATGGTCGGCGGACGCGGGACCAACCCCCCTCAAGCCGTTCGAATCGGCGACGCCCCACCCGGTATCGCCGGCCCGGCGATGCCGCCGCCCATCCCCTGCTGCGCCGCCTGACGGGCCACCGCCTGAACCAACTCGACGTACCGCGAACGCAACTCGTGCACCGCGCCGACCAGGTCGCGGCTCTCGGCTTCCGTCAGGTTGCCGCGCGTTTTTTCTTCGACGACGGCGAGCAAGTCGATGTAGAAACGCGACATGTCGGGGTCAAAGACCGCCTGACCCGTCCGTCGATCCGCCACACCGCCGAGGTACATGAGCGCCTGCGTCACAAGCATCCCGACGAGTGAGGGGAAGTCGGCGGGAGGCAGATCGCCCGGCGCGCCACCGCCCCCGGCCCCGGCTTTCGCGGCAGCCTCGGCCTCGCGCTTCGATTCATCCTCCGCGAGCCGATCCTTCTCGGCCTGGGCCTGATTCTTCCAATCGGAATCGACAATGATTTTGGGCGCTCCGCCTGGTTCGTTCGACATCACGAGGCTCCGCTTCCCGCTGGCGAGGAGGCCCAAACAGGCTCCAATCGTGTCACGGCCCCACAGTCTAGCCGCCGACGCCTCGCCTCATCGGGCACTCCGGCCGGTCGCTTCGGCGGCGTCAAGTAGACTTCCCATCCATGTCCGCACGGAGTCGAACCGCATGATGTTCCAAGCCCGTGTCGCTCGCCCCAGACATTCTCGCCCCGCGCTCGCGATCGCCCCGCTCGTGCTGCTCGCTTCCTGCGCGGGCGAGCCGACGAAGCCGGCCCAGCGGACCATCACCGCCTCCGATTTTGCCGCTCCG
>JAGVLZ010000092.1 GCA_020054055.1 Phycisphaerales bacterium | reverse complement strand
TCGCCCGGCCCGATGCGGCCGAAGATGAGCCGGCCGGCGCTGGTCTGCATCGAACTCGTGACAGTGATGGTTGCTTCGGAGCCGATGGCGGGCTCGCCGTCTTCGACGACGACCATGGTGCCGTCGTCGAGGTAGCCGACTCCCTGTCCGGCTTGCTCGCCTCGGCGTACGATGGTGAGGGTGAGGGTCTCGCCGCTGATGGCGGTCTGCTTGAGTGCGTTTGAGATGTCGTTGATGTTGATGACGGGGACGCCCTGTATTCCGGCGACCTGTCTCAGGCCGACGTCGGTGGTGATGAGTGTGCCGGGGAGAGTTCTCGCGAGTTCGACGAGCATCTGGTCGACGCCCGCGCCGGGTGGTGTGGACTCGTCGACGTTGACATCGACGAGCGGGCACTGCTGGAGTTTGGCGACGGTTTCCAGTCCGCGTCGCCCCTTGGCGCGTTTCATGCGGTCCGCGGAGTCGGACAATCGCTGGAGTTCGTTCAGGACGAATCTCGGGACGATGAGGGGCGCCTGGAAGAGTCCCGATTCGGCGAGGCCGAGGACGCGAGAGTCGATCAGGGCGGAGGTGTCGAGGATGAGGGGGCGTGCGCCGCGTATTTTTTTGGCGAACTCGATGTACGGTATGACGAGTCGGAAGTCGCCCTGGGTCTGGAGGACGGTGCTGATGGTGAGGTAGCAGATTCCGAGGCCGAGGAGGATTTTGACGGGTTCGAGGAGTCGGAGGCCGCTGAACTCGTAGATGTCGGCGAAGAGGTCGATGACGATGCCGATGATGGCGGTGACGATGACGCCGACGATGAGTCCGATGATGATCGCGGAGATGGTGGAGAGTTTGCGTCGGGTGGTGAGCAGGTCGAGGCCGATGACCGCGGCGAAATAGGCGAGCACGGCCCCCACCGCGGCGGGCCACCAGCGCTCGAGTTCGATTCCCCCCTCCGCGAGCGTTGAGTCGGTGACGATGAGCAGGGCGGTGAAGACGACAAGCAAGATGAGGAAGATCCCCCGCAGGACCTTCAGCATGGCGGCGCGTTCGGCCGTGGCTTCGTCGCTCGCGGGGATTCGTTTCTCGGTCGGGGACACGGAGGGATCGTAGCGTTCGGGGGGGAGGGCCGAGGGTGGTACACTTCGGGAGTCCGTCGCGTTGGTCGGCGACCGGGCCCGGTGCACGGGTGTCGCGTGAACCTGGTCAGGGCCTGACGGCAGCAGCCATAAGCGGCCGGTATCCGGTGCCGCCGGTGTCCTGGTCGCCGACCATTGCGATGGGTGCCAGAGAGTTTCGGGTTGGCCCGCTTTCCAGCGGCTCGCGCCGCTGGCAACCATTGAGCGCCCGTTTCACGGGCGGAAAGCCAGCCCCCTACGCTGCCGGGATGTCCTTCACGGTCCTTGCCCGCCGATATCGCTCCCAGACCTTCGACGGAAATGCGCAAGCGTTTCTGGCCTACTCGTGTGCAACGAGCGAAGAAGGTTCCTGCTCTTTCAACCTTGCTGCGCCCCCCCACAACGCGGAAAATGTGCTCGGCTCCCAAAGACCCATCCATGGATCCGAACTTGGGGTCAGAAAGAGCGACGAATAAACACGCTCGTTGAGCGCCTCAACTGAGATGGACGGCTGCGCCTCTCGGAGCCATCCGAGTATTTCCCGGCGGATCGAATACTCGTTCCACGCCGTATCGTCGGCAATCGATCGCTCCAAACGCGCGACCATCGTCTCAAACATCTCACCAGCCCCCGTGCCGATCTGCGCTCTCATCAACTCGCGGCTGCGGGCATCGAAAAGGGTTCCATGCTCGACCGGGTCGGTGAAAACAAACAGCGGCGTGCCCTCGATCAACAGCCGAACCGGGGGAAGCGAGGCAGTAAGAACGCGCGATTCCAAACCGGATTTCGACCGCGCTCGAAGCCCAGCCTCAATAGCCATAGGGGGTTTCGGCGAAGGCGCCAATCGCGCACTCACACGCTCCACCCTCGCCGCATTCTCCTGGATCCTGCTCTGAACCTCTTCGTTCAGCCGCTTGTACTCCGCGTCGCAATGCCGCCCGGCTTCCGGCGCGGGGTATTCAAGGCCGCGATGCGCCTCGGCCCCTGCTCTCGCGCCCTGCAAGCGCTGAAGGAATGCGTCCGGCGAATACAGACCGGGAATTGCATCGACCACCGAGCCGTCCGATGCGAGGATGTAGTGGATGCTGTTACCGGTGATGGTTTGCTCGATGACCCGTCCATCTCCAAAGTCAACCGTCACCCTCGGCACTGGGCGCACGCTCTCCCAATGAAGGACGTAGTGCTCCCGAAGGTAGGCGCTCACCTCTTCGTTCGCATACAGCGCGACCCGAAAGAACCGGCTGTTCGCACAGGAGAACTCGTCGGTCAATCGCCCGAGGAGACGGAGTGTGAGTATCGGCCGGTTCGTTCGCGCCGCTTCCGCTGTCGCCTCCTCGAGGTCGGTGAACCAGAACAACCCGGACCATGCCGCATCACGCTGCTGCGCCGCCTCATCGAGCGTGCGGATCAACTCACACGCTGCGGGATCGTCGGGGTCTCTTCGGCCCATCGCGGCCGCCGACTTGCGGTAGAGTTCGATCTCTGATTGGTGCGCCGCGAAGAAGTCGCCGAACGCTTCCGGACCCCCGGCTCGGATCGATTGTCCCTGCCCCAATATTGCCGGAGGGGACTCCAGCCCTCGCGAGGCCGCCCCTGCCCCCAACACAACCGCCACGAGCCCGACCCCGCTGATCGTTGATCGAAGAAACATGCTGGGCCTCCTTTCGGGGCGGGCCGCAGCGCGCCCGCGGGTTTCCACCGAGAGACTATCACACGGTTGCAAGAATTCGACAGATTCGGACGGTTTCCCAACCCCGTACACTCACCGCATGTCCTACACGGTCCTTGCCCGCCGATACCGCTCGCAGACCTTCGACGACGTCGTGGGGCAGCAGGCCGTCGCGCAGACGCTGAAGAACGCGATCGATCAGAACCGGGTGGCGCACGCGTACCTGTTCATCGGCACGCGCGGCGTGGGCAAGACGTCGATGGCCCGCATCTTCGCGAAGGCTCTGGCGGGAGGGTCGCCCGAGGCGGACAAGGCGATCATGTCGGGGCAGGACACGGACGTGATCGAGATCGACGCGGCGTCGAACAACAGCGTGGACAACGCTCGCGACCTGATCGCCAACTCGATCTACCGGCCGATGCGGGGCAAGTTCAAGGTCTACATCATCGACGAAGTTCACATGCTCTCGATCTCGGCGTTCAATGCGCTCCTGAAGACGCTCGAGGAGCCGCCCGAGCATGTGAAGTTCATCCTGTGCACGACGGAGGCGCACAAGCTCCCGGCGACGATCGTGTCGCGCTGCCAGCGCTTCGATTTCCGGAACATCGCGCTTGGGGAGATCACGGACCACTTGAGGGCGGTGTGCGCGAAGGAGGGGTACGAAGCGGATGCCGACCTGCTGCACGCCGTGGCGCGATTGGCGAACGGCTCGATGCGGGATGCGCTCTCGCTGCTGGATCGTGTGATCGCGGCGTGCCCGAAGGGTGAGCGGCTGACGCTCGTGCTGCTCGAAGCGCTGCTGGGGCTGCCGCAGCGGAAACTGGTGACGGACCTCGTCGATGCGCTCGCGGAGAGCGACCCGGCGCGGGCGCTCGGGTGCGCCGATGCGCTGTCTTCCAAGGGCACGGCCCTTGACCAGTTGCTCGATTCGCTGATCGATCGGTTCCACGATCTGATGCTGCTGAGCGTCTGCGGCGAACAGACGCCGCTGGTCGAGACGACGCCGGAGATGCGTCGCGAACTCGTCGAGCAATCGAAGCGGTTCGACGCGGCGGGGCTGGTGCACATGATCGCGCTGTGCGAGCATCTGCAACGCAACGCGCGGTCGTCGATGTCGCCGCGGGCGGTGATGGATGCGCTCATCGTGCGGCTGGCGATGACGGAGAAGATCGCGGACCTTGCGGCGTTGATGACGGGGAGCACGGGGAGTCCCCCTCCAAAAAAATTCTGAAGGCGGCGGCCGAGGCGCTTCCCGTGCGGGAGGCGATT
>JAGVLZ010000083.1 GCA_020054055.1 Phycisphaerales bacterium | reverse complement strand
GGGAGACCGCCTCGCGCGTCGCGGCGGGGGCGCTCGCCCGCGTCATGCTCCTCGAGATGGGCATCGAAGTTTTCGGATTCGTGCGCTCGATCCATCAGGCCGCGACGCCGATCGAAGTAAGCGAATCAAACTGGAAATCGTTCCTCGCGGCCCGCGACGCGAGCGATGTCTACTGCCCCGACGCCGGGGCAAGCGAGAAAATGCACGAGGCGATCCGCGCCGCCAAGATCGACAAGGACACGGTAGGGGGACTCGTCGAAGCGCACGTCTTCGGTTGTCCGCCGGGACTTGGAACGTGCGCCGATTGGCGCGACCGCCTCGATGCGCGCCTCGCCTACGCGGTGATGGGGATTCAAGCGTTCAAGGCGGTCGAAATTGGCTTGGGGAAAGAGTGTGCATCGCGCCGCGGCTCGCAGGTACACGACCCGATCCGCTTCGACCGCTCGAAAGAGGGCACGCCGAGCCTCGGCTTCGTCCGCGACACCAACAACGCCGGCGGCCTCGAAGGCGGCATGACCAACGGCCAGCCCATCGTCGTCCGCGGCACGATGAAACCCATCTCAACACTGCTCCGCGGCCTCCCCAGTGTGGATCTCAACACGAAGAAACCGGAGACAAGCGAGTACGAGCGCTCCGACATCTGCGCGGTGAGCGCCGCGAGCGTGGTGATGGAAAACGTCGTCGCCTTCGAGGTGGCCCGCGCGGCCATCGAAAAGTTCGGCGGGGACACGATGCTGGAGTTCAAGTCGAGTCACGCGGCGTTCATGGAGATGGCCCGCGGCCTGCCGCTGGAACCGCCGGTGAAAACGATCGCATAGGTAACGCCGATCGCCCCCTCCGACCTCGAAGACTCGGCCACCTCCCCCGGTGGGACCGTGGGAGGAGGCGCACCGGCGGTGCGGGTCACATGCACGGGATGCCGAAGAAAGTCAGCACCTCGGTGATGTCGGCGAAGCTCACATCGCCGTCGTTGTTCGCATCGCCCAGGCCGTCGATGCCGGGGTTGTAGGTCGAGCCGAAGAAGGTGAGCACGCTGGTCACGTCCGCGAAGTTGACGACGCCGTCGTTGTTCGCATCGCCCGGACACGGGGTGGGCACTACGGTGAAGGTCATGAACCCCGTGGCCGATCCGTCGGCGTTCTGCACGCCGACGTTGCGCGAGCCATACGCGGCGTTCGCGGCGACCACGAACGAGACCCCCGCGATCTGCGTCCCCATCGTGTTCGGATCGGGCGTGCCGATGTCGGTGATGCCTGCGCCCGGGAAGATGTGCGAGAGCGAGTTGACGTTCTTGAAGTTCGTGCCGTTGATGACGACGGGCACGGTCTGGCCCCGGAAGGCCTGGTTGGGGACGACGGAGGTGACGAGCGTCGTGGCGCCCCAGACGGTGACGTTGATCGTGTCGGTGTCCGAGCCGAAGTCGTCTACGACGCGCAGCCGGACGGGGTAGACGCCATTGGAAACGTACTGGATGGCGGTCTTGGCGGCGTCGGCGACTTCATAGACGCCGTCGCCGTCGCGGTCCCACTGGTAGGTGTGGATGGCGTTGAAGAAGGGAAAGTTGCTGTCGGTGACGTAGGAGTTGATGTCGCCCATGAACCAGCAGTTCTTCCCGGCCTGCACGCGCTTATCCAGGCCGGCGATCGCGACCGGGGGCGCATCGCCGTCGTTGATGCGGACCGTGAGCGAGTACAACTGCACCACCTGGTCGTCCGAGTCGTTCGGCCCGACATCGCGGACGCGGATGTAATAGGTCCCCGCCGGACGATCGGCAAGAGAGATGGATTCGCTCGACCCGTTCGAGGTGTCGTTGGCGCTGTCGATGATCGTGACCGCGTTCGATGCGTACAGCGTGACGGCAAGGTTTCCCGCGGCCGTGGCCTGGATCGTCTGCTCGGTGCCGCTGCAGGACCCCTCCTGCTGCCCCGCGTCGTAGGTCCCGCCGGTCGGCGAAGCGAAGATGTCGATGTCCCGCGTGCCGAGGATCGAGAACCGGAACCAGTCCTCGTCGGTGTTGCCGTTGCCGACGACGCCGTTGAGGGAGAGGTTGCGCAGGATCACGCTCTCCGGCGTGCCCCGGCTGTCGAGCGTGCCGAGATTTACCGCGTCCGCCGAAGAGTGATTCCCCGCGAACCTGTCGCCGTAAGAGCGATTGATCGCGCGCCGGTCGTCCGACTGGAGCATGTCGTACGCCACGGAGATGAACGGCTCCATATTCTTGGTCTCGGTGCAGGGGATGGAGTGAATGTTCCCCACCCCGTGGCCGTGCTCGTGCGAGATCACGTTGCGGAGCCAGCGGTAGTCGTCGGTCGGGTCCTTGAAGTTGCCGTCGGTCCCCACCTCGTCCCAGTACGTCGCGTTCAGGCACATGTCGGAGCCGCCGCCGTCGGGGGCGACGATGCCCACGCTGGAGGGGAAGCCGTCGTACGCGATGCACGAGCAGGCGTTGGTGATGCAGCCGATGCGCACATCGCCGCGCGTGCTGACGTGGATCGTCGAGTTGGACATCGCGGTGTCGTCGTCCTCCACCTCGCTGTAGGTGAGGCCGGAGTAGCGGGTGTACCCCGCGAGCGCCTGGCGGATGTACTCTCGCCCCTCGTCCAGATCGTTCGCGCCGAAGTGGTCCTTGATGCGGTCGTTCAGTACGTTCGGCCCCGTCGGCCGACCGAACGCCCCCCACGTCGTCCCGTCGTCGGGGAACGAATAGGTCAGGTGCGCCGGCAACGCCTGCGACGGGAACCCCAGCGCCGCCGGGTTCCCCTCCCACACGCGGATATCAGCGCGAGGGATCGACGCCGATCAGCGGGATCGGCAGAAGGTCCGTTTCTTCAATGAGCGCCGCGAGTTCCTCGTCCGACTCCGGCCACTCGTAGCAGAGGTTCGAGAGCATGAGCCTCTCCAGCAACCGCTGTCGAGGCTGCGCGGCGGACCACAAGTAGTCCAGCACTGGAATCGGGAGCGGTTGTGCGACCGCAATAGCCGAAGGAGCGAAAAGGACGGCGACGGCGGCGATCAACTCTCGGGTCCTCATGCGAATAATCCTCTGCGGGGTGCGCGCGGAACGGGCCTGCCTAGTGTTCAATCGAACAGTGCGCCGGGCGAGGAAAATCCAACACAAGAATGCAAGGAGAAGCCCGCATTGCTCGGCAGACCGGGCCGAAATCAGCCGATTATCGGCGATTCCGAGCGCGAACAGGGGCCGTATCGGGTTCGAGCGTCACTCGGCCGGGGGACACGCCGCGCCCCAGTTCGCCAGCGTCGCGGTGAGGTCCTTTATCCCAATGAGGCCATCGAAGTCGGAGTCGCCGAGCGACGAGGCGCCCTCGCCATAGTCGTAGCCGAAGGATTTCAGCGTCTCGGTGATATCGGCGAAGTTCACGACGCCGTCGCGGTTGGAGTCGCCGGTGCAGACGGTGGGCCAGCAGGCGGGGCCATACTTGGCGATGGCCCAGGAGGAGATGCGGTCTCCGAGAAACTGGTTTGCGCCGACGGACAAGAAATAGCCCGCGACAAAGAGCGCCGGTGGATTCGGACCGCCCTGATCGTCGTCGAAGACCTCGAGCGCTTGCGCTCCGACATCGCAGTAGCAATACGAGGGAGCGTCCCGCAAACTCCCGAGCGACAGCCAGCCGGTCCCGTTCCACATCGCGATCCCATCCATGAGGTGTTGGTCCGTTGAGGTCAGACTGAACACCCCACCCAAGACGAGACCGGGACGGCGCACGCCCGGCCCGTCAGGGTCAAAGATTGCAAGGTCGTTCCCGAACGGACCGGCACCAAACCACAGCCGATGGAGCGGCGGACCGACGGCGGACCACGCCGCTCCGTTCCAGCGCGCAATGCCCGTCAACTCCGTCGTGTGGAGGGCGCCCGTCCATCTCGCGAAGTTTCCCGCTGCGAAGAGCGCCGGTTGGCCCGGCCCCGGTCCATCTTCATCAAAGACAGCCACAGACCGGATCCGCGTCACGGTTGTGCTGCCGTTGATCGAGGGGTCACTCTCGAACCGCCCCTGGCCGAGCGGCGACCACGAAGCGCCATCAAACACGGCGATGTCATCGGCTGTCGCAGCCCCATCGACGAGACTGAAACTTCCCGCAGCGATGAGCCGAGACGGCAGGGGCCCCGCTCCATCCACGTCAAAAATCGCGAGGTCCTCGACCCCCTCACCCGACCATTCTGGCGCGCCGAGCGCCAGCCATGCACTGCCATCGAACGCAACGACGCGGCCGATGGCGCCGCCGGCCCCGTCGCTGATTGAATGAAATGATCCTCCGACGATCAGCAGTCGATCAACGTCGGCGGCGGGGTGATCCCACGTCTCAAGGCATGTGGGCGTGGCCGGTGAACCCTCCGCCTGGGGGGAGGGCACCCCGAACGATCGCCACTCGCCCCCCGAGAAGCGCGCGAGACTCGCCGCTTGATGACCGTCGATTTCGGTGAATGATCCAACGGCATACAGCACGCCCGACGTTCCCGAGAGCGGCGCGAAGCGGATCGAGTCGTGGATGCGGCGCTGCGGTGGAGGGGCCGAGTAACTCGGCACCGATTCATCGATGGGAGCAAAGCGCGGCGCTCGCCAGCCGTCGATGGCGTTCCATGAGGCGACAGCGCCACGGAAATCGTCGTACTCCGCCCCGTAGCCGGGTCCCGCAACCTGACCCCGGACGGCGATCGAACCGGCGGTGCTGAAGTTCCCAGCGGCGATAAGCGCCGGCGCGGCGGGACCGTCGTCGTCCGCATCGAACGCGATCAGGCTCGTGACGTACGGGCCGAGGCTGTCTTGGTTGCCGATGTCGAAGGAAAGGCCGCGGCCCATCGCTTCCCAGGCGTCGCCGTTCCAAGTGGCGACGAAGTTCGCACTGACCCGGTTCAAGAAGCGTCGTTGCCCATCCTCGCTGTGGGGGAGCATGCCCAGTTGCGAGAAGCCACCCCCGACGACGAGTTTGGGGGGCGCGGCGCCGTCCCCATCAAAGTCGAATGAGGCAAACGTGTCGACGAACGGGGGATAAATCGACCACCACGATGGAGAGTTGGTGAGGCTGCCGCCGAAGTCGGTCCACGAAACTCCATCCCATCGAGCGATGCCTCGCGCGCCGGATGGGCCGTCCGAAATAGCGGGAAGGCTGACGTACAACGCGGCAACCGTGGGCCCGCCCCCGTCGTCGTCGTGAACGAAGGCCCGACCGAAGAAGGGCCCATCACGACTCTCGTAGGGAGGAATCGCCAGGCTCGCGCCGCCGACGCCCGACCATTGCTGACCGTCCCAACGGACGATGCCTGGATGATCGTGGACTTCCGCGCCCCATTCCGCTTGGGTCTCGCAGACCGCGAACAGGCGGGGCGGCGCGGGACCGGACTGGTCTTCGTCGTAGACCGCCATCCCCAGCACGGGATGATTCGGCGCGAGCGGCTGACCAAAGCCCAGCGCTGACCACGACTGACCATCCCACGACGCAATAAAGGAGGGTGCTCCCT
Organism: Phycisphaerales bacterium; assembly: GCA_020054055.1. Taxonomy (GTDB): domain Bacteria; phylum Planctomycetota; class Phycisphaerae; order Phycisphaerales; family UBA1924; genus JAEUIV01. Next base: position 1,529 of record JAGVLZ010000083.1, on the reverse strand, counting down.
CTTCATCGGATTCAAACCAACCGCCGGCGATGAGCGCCGGCGACATCGGTCCACTCGCATCCGGGTCGAACACCTGCAAATCGTAGACTTGGATAGGGTCAACCGTTGCATCGCCGATCTGCGTGCCGAGCATTGACCATGAGGCCCCATCCCAGCGGGCAACGCCTCGAAACGAATCGGTCTGCTCAAACCCGGCAAGATTGCCGCACACGAAGAGCCGAGACGGGTCGGAGCCATCGCCGTCCTCATCAAAGGCCTCAAGGTCGTACACAAAAGGGTCGCCTGTCGTGGCGACGAGACTGGTCCAGGCCTCGCCGTCGAATCGGCGCACCGGCGAGCCGAACTTTCGGTACTCCTCCCCGAATCTGCCGGCGACGAAGAGCGCTGCGTGGGTGGAGGGGTCGCCGTCGTCATCGTGAACGATCATGGCCCCCCGCTGACCAGGGCCCCACGAGTGCGCGGACCGGGGCGAGCCGGGCAAGTCCCGCCACACTCCCCCTTCCCAGCGCATGATCGCTCGGCTGCCACTCGAAGTACGCCTCGTCCGCAGCCCGTAAAGTTCAGCGGAGCCGTCGCGGTCCGAATCGAAGACGCCGAACGCCCGGATCGGAGACCAGTGGTCGTCCCCCTGAAAGATCGGCCACCAGAAAGGGGGGCACACCGGCGTCTCGTTCACGTTCGGCGCCGAATCGGTCGGTGCCTTGACATCAGAGTCCACCGCGGCGTCGCCGGCCTGAGCCCGCGCGTCACTCGCCATCAACGCCAGCGCTGTCGCGGTCATAACCGGCAACGCTGGCGCGAACGCCGACGAAAGCCTACGCATGGCGGCTCTCCTTCTGCTGCGACCGCTGAATGGTTCCACGAACGCCAGACCCTACCGATTCGACGCCCATGGTACGGCGGTTCCACGCTGATCCAATATCGCCCGAATCGCCGCGATGGCCCCTGAATGTTCGTACGAAGGTCGGTCAGGCGATGACCTCACGCGCACGGCACATCAAACTGACCCAGCACCGCCGTTACATCCGCGAAGTTCACCGTGCCGTCGTGGTCGGCATCGCCCAGACCGTCGAGTTCGACGTAACTATTGCCGAAGTTCGCCAGGATCGCCGTGATGTCCGCGAAGTCGCGGTCGTTGTCCCCGTCGGCGTCGCCCTGGCACAGCGGCGGCGGAGGCGGCGAGCAATCCACATACTCGATCTTCAGGTCGTCCACCGCGGCCTCGACGATCGAACCCGACCCGAGGTCGCGCGCGACGAATCGGACCTTCATCTCGTTCGTCGGCGTCACGAAGTCCGCGATCGGGAAGGTCTTCCGCACCCACGCCCCCGCGTTCTCCGTCACTACTTCGACGAGCACCCACGAGAACCCGTTGTCGTTCGAGACCTCGACGGGCATCGAATCGTTGTTCGGGTCGGCCCCCCGGTCGTTCGAGTACCAGCGCGCGTACTTCAGCACGGGCACCCCGGGCATCGCCGTCGCGTCGAGCGTGGGCGACGTGAGCGTGGTAGCCCCGCCATCGACGTCGG
>JAGVLZ010000382.1 GCA_020054055.1 Phycisphaerales bacterium | reverse complement strand
GCGGCGGCGAGCGCTTCGAGCGCGGCGGTGGCGATGAAGCACGCTTGTCTGCTTGAACTCTCCCGCCGGACAGACCAAGGCGATCGAACACAGAGGAAGACAGAGGAAAACTGAGCCGTGAAACATGTGATTCAATCCCCGGTCACCAATCCGTTCTTTCACTCTGTTTCACTCTGCCTTCCTCTGAGTTCAATCTCTGGAGCAAGGCCGTGAACGCTCCCGCACTGTGGGCGCTGTGCATCGCGGGGGCGTACCTCGCCGGGTCGATCCCCTTCGGCCTGCTGCTCGGCTTCACCCGCGGCGTCGATCTCCGCCGGCACGGATCGAAGAACATCGGCGCGACCAACGCGGGGCGCGTACTCGGACGAGGATGGGGATATCTGTGCTTCGGGCTCGACGTAATGAAGGGGGCGGCGCCGGTCGCGCTCGCGGGCTGGATCACCGGCGCAATGAGCGTTCCGCCCATCGAGGCGCGGACGGCCTGGCTCTGGATCGCCGTCGCCTGCGCCGCCGTGTTCGGGCACATGCACTCCATCTTCATCGGGTTCAAGGGGGGCAAGGGAGTCGCGACCGGCTTCGGCGTGCTTCTCGGGCTTGTGGGTTATCTCACCTGGCCGGCGCTGATCGCGCTGGCAGTGTGGCTCGTCGTGGTCCGCATCACGCGGTACGTCAGCGTCGCCTCGTGCATCTCCGCGGTGACAATCCCCCTCTCAACGCTCGCCTTCGCGATGGCACGCTCCGCCGAGCGGGGGTTATCGCCCGGCGAGAGCGTCCGGGAAGTTTGGCCGTTTCTCACCATGACGATCGGCCTTGCGTTGCTGGTCATCTGGAAGCACCGCGCAAATATCACGCGGCTGCGCGCGGGCGCCGAACCGAAGATCGGTCGCCGCGGAATGGCTCCGAGAACGCGATCGCCGTAACTCCTTATTCCACAGATTGTTGTGAGAACGATGAATGATCGGACGCGCGACACTTGCGCCCCCGCCGCGTCGGTGTGTCCGCAACCGAGTTAATGCGTGCGGATTTTTCGGCCGAAGATGCTTGCATGAGCCGCATCCAGCCACGCCGCTGCCGAAGTGCTGCCGAAAGTCAGGCCGCCTGCGAAACAGGCCGATGCATCATGCACCGTTCCTCGAAGAACGGCAGGAGGTGGGCGATGCCACGACTGACGACCCGCGGCGTTTGTTTCAGCCGATTCGAGAGCGACGCGGAAACGCTGCGCTTCCCGAAGGGCGGCGTCTTCGGCGCCGAGCACCAGGCCGAGAACCCGTTCCGCATCGGCATCCCCGATGTCGCCAACGAGTTGACCCGCACCCTGACCCGCATGCAAGAGGAGATCAGCCGCCTGCGCGATGAGGTAGAAGGGAACTTCAACCCGGCGGATTCCTGGCCGCCGAAGGCCGCGTGAATCGAAGGTCCGTCCGAAGAACGTCCGCCCCGGTTGCTACCGCTTCTGGGGCTTCTTTTTTTTTGATGTCGGCTTCGCGGGGAGTTCGAGGCATGTTTCGCATGTGCCGTGGAGGTAGACATCCTGTTGCTTCACCTTGAAGCGATCGGGCGTGGTGCGGCCCTTCATCGAGACGGTGATGAGCGCCTCTTCGAGGCAGCGGATCGAGCCGCAGTCGTCGCAGACAAAGTGTGCGTGCTGGTGGTGATCCTTCGCGAGCAGGCCGAAGCGCCAGGTGCGATCGCCGGGGTCGACGCGGTGGGCGATGCCGAGTTCGACCAGTGAGCTAAGCGTGCGGTAGACGGTGACGCGGTCGGTCGGCCCGAGTTCGGCGACTGATTCGAGGACATCCTGCGCGGTCATGGGCAGGGGCGAATCGTGCAGGGTTTTCAGCACATCGAGGCGCGCGCCGGTGACCCGCAGCCCCGACTCGCGGAGGCGTTCCTTCCAGTGGTCCTGATCGAAGGCGGGTCTGGTCATGAGTACTCACCGCAAAGACGCGGAGGACGCGGAGAAAGACAGGTGGCATGGGCGAAGGCATCGGAGTTCGTCGCCCGGGGTTTATTGTGATTGAATCCTGAGTGCATCGTCTTGAACACTCTTCCATGCCTTCCTCCGTGTTCCCCGCGCCTCGGCGGTGAAACGGCCTCACATCACGGAGGGCAGCCCCATGCAGCGGCGCCAGGCGCTCATCTGACCGAGGTGGATCATCATGTGGCCGCTGACGAGGAAGTTGCACGCCATGCCCACGGTCGGGAAGCGGTCGCGCATGCGCTCGTTGGGGTTCGGCTTGTCGAAGACCTCGTCGGCGCACTCCGCGAAGAGGGGAAGAATCGTCTCGTGGCGCGTGCGGAAGCGCGCGAGGATCACGTCCATCGTTGGGTAGATCGTTCCCTGCGGATCGTCGAGGCAAGGCTTGCCCGCCGCGAAGAGTTCGACGAACTTCGGATCGGGCTGCGCGAGCGCTCCCTGCCCCATGAACTCGAGGAGGCGTTCGGGGTAGGTCGCCAGGTGGCCGTAGATGAACGCGGGGTGATTCGTGTCGATCCCCTTCGGCTTGCGCGGAAAATCAGCGGGCTTCACGTCTTTCAGCAGGAGTTCCGCGTATCCGAGAGAGAACTTGCAGAGGGGTGCGAGGATTCCAGAGCCGAACTTGAGCATGATGGAGACTCCTTCTGAGCGATTCTAGCCCCCGAAAGGGGAGCCATAGGCCACAATAAACGTGGATATCGCTTGATTTCCCAGAACCGAAACCGGGGTGGGCGGCGTCCCTATCATCAGGTATGCAGCGCACCCTCCAGATTGCGCGCCAGGCCGCCCGCCGCAGACGGTGGAGACGTTTCGTCTCGCTCGGCGGGCCGATGCTTTTGCTCGCGACCACCGCGGGGGCGGGGGCGGCGCTGGCCGATCGACTGATCGGGCCGGGTGTTGAATGGTGGAACTGGATCG
>JAGVLZ010000146.1 GCA_020054055.1 Phycisphaerales bacterium | reverse complement strand
CCAGTTCTCGGCCGCCGCAACCGGCACGGCATCCGCCACGCTGCCAGCGCGGCCGCTGACCGAACTCGCACGCGATGCCTCCGAAGCGATCGCGGAACTCGGGCGGTTGGCCGCCGATCATCGCGTGATCGTCTTCTGCCAGAATGAGGGCGAACTCGCGCGACTGAGGGAACTCGCGGCGGAGTTCGCGGCGGGGGCGGCGATCGAGGGGGTCGCGTGTTACCTGCATCGAGGGTTCATCTGGGGAGATTCAGCGGATGCCACGGCTCTCGTTCCCTATCACGAGTTGCTCCATCGGTACAACACGCGCCGCCGCATCCGCCGACTGAAAGCCGGGCGCGCCACCGACGCATTCCTCGAGGTCAACGCGGGCGACTACGTCGTCCACGCGGACCACGGCGTCGCCCGATTCGTCGGCCTGAAGACGATGAAGCCGATGGCGCCCAAGCCCACCGCCGATCAGCGAGCCGAAGACTTGCTCTCCGCACGACCCAAGACCCGAGACCCGAAACCCCAGACCCGCGCGGCCGAAGGTGTGTCAGAGGAATACCTCGTCCTCGAGTTCGCGGGGCGATCACGTCTCAACGTCCCAGTTTCACAGATCGACAAGGTTCAGCGGTACATCGGCGGATTCTCCGGCAAACCGCCGCTCTCCACGCTTGGCGGGAAACGCTGGGAAGGACAGAAGGAGCGCGTGCGTGAGAGCGTCCGCGACCTCGCGGGCGAACTCCTGCGCATCCAGGCGGCGCGCGAGGCCATGCCGGGGATCCGGTTCCCCGACGACACGGCCTGGCAGAGAGAGTTCGAGGCGGAGTTTCCGTACGAAGAGACGGACGACCAACTCGCCGCGATGGTCGAGATCAAGAAAGACATGATCCGCGCTCGCCCGATGGACCGGCTGCTCTGCGGGGATGTCGGCTACGGGAAGACAGAACTCGCGATCCGCGCGGCGTTCAAGGCCGTCGAGTACGGCAAGCAGGCCGCAGTGCTCGTCCCCACCACCCTGCTGGCCGAGCAGCACGAACGCACCTTCCGACAGCGTTTCGCGGACTATCCCTTCCGAATCGAGAGCCTCTCTCGATTCAAGTCGAAGAAGGAGCAGAACGATGTCCTCGCGGCGGCGCGGAAGGGGCAGGTCGACGTCCTGATCGGCACGCACCGCATCCTCTCGAAAGACGTGAAGTTCGCCGACCTGGGGGTGGTGATCGTTGACGAGGAGCAGCGTTTCGGCGTCGAGCACAAGAACGCGCTGCTCTCGCTGCGGCTGACGGTCGACGTACTCACGCTCAGCGCCACACCCATCCCGCGCACGCTGCACATGGCGATGCTGGGGCTGCGGGACATCAGTTCGCTCAGCACGCCGCCGATGGACCGCCGTGCCGTCGTGACGGAAGTCATCCCCTACAACGAGCGGCGCGTGCAGCAGGCGATCCTGCGCGAACTGGCGCGCGAGGGGCAGGTCTACTTCGTCCACAACCGCGTGCACAACATCAGGTCCGTCGCCGACAACCTGCAGCGACTCGCCCCCGATGCGCGCATCATCGTCGGCCACGGCCAGATGCCGGATGACGAACTCGAAGAGGTCATGCGCCGTTTCGTCAACCGCGAGGCCGACATCCTCGTCTCCACCACGATCATCGAGAGCGGCATCGATATCCCCACCGCGAACACGATGTTCATCAACAACGCCGACCGCTTCGGACTCGCGGACCTGCACCAGTTGCGGGGGCGCGTCGGTCGCTACAAGCACCGCGCGTACTGCTACATGCTGCTGCCGGGGGATCGTCCCGTCACCGACGTGGCGACGCGCCGCCTCCGCGCGATCGAAGAGTTCAGCATGTTGGGGGCCGGCTTCAAGATCGCGATGCGCGACCTGGAGATCCGCGGCGCGGGCAACCTGCTCGGCGCGGAGCAGTCGGGTCACATCGCCGCGGTGGGCTACGACATGTATTGCCGCCTGATGGAGCAGGCCGCGCGCGAACTCAAGCACGAGCAGGCGAGCGAGCCCGCCGACACCACCATCGAGATCGGCCTCTCGGGCTCGTTCCCGAAGGCGTACATCCCCAGTGAATCTCGCAGACTCGAGGCCTACCGTCGCGTCGGCGCCGCTCGAACCATCGACGAGGTCTCGAAGATCGAGGATGACCTGAAAAACGCCTACGGCGAACCCCCCGCCGCCGTCGCCACGGCCCTCGAACTCGCGCGCCTCCGCATCGCCGCCATGGCGCTGGGGATCCGTTCGATCGCGCTGCACGAGCAGGACGTGATCTTCCGCTGCCGCGACGCCGCCCCGGTCGTCGAAGCGCTGCGGGGAGTTCAGGGAACCGTCCGGCCCATCTCTCCGCGCCCGGGCGATTCGTTGCAGGAGGTCTATTTCAGACCCCCGCCGGCGTACCTGGAGTCGGGAACGCTGCTGACGGTGCTTCGGCGGAGGCTCGGCTCGTGATGTGCCACCGATTCACATTCGTATGGGAACCGGTGCGCGAACGCGGAACGCACCGATCCGCCGAAGACGGCGGATCGGCCGCACGGCACGACAAAAAGAACAACGCCCCGGGCACGAGGTCCGGGGCGGAGTTATGTCTTCATGGACATGCGAGCCGATGAATCACGCGCGACGACGGCGGCCGACGATGAGGCTGGCGAGGCCGACAAGGGCGAGCGACCCCGGGGTCGGGACCGTGGTCAGCCGATTGTAGTTGCCGACGCCGGCGGAACCGAACGTTCCGCCGAACTGGCCATCGCCGAAGCCGGGGTTTCCGCCGCTCTGGAGCGGGTCGTAGGCCGGGATCGACTCGTTGCTCATGTAGCCGGAGTCGGAGGTGTACGCGACGAAGAAGTCGATGTTTCCACCCGCGCCGACGCCGAGAGTCGCGAGGGGGATGGTGAAGTCGCGAACGGGGACGGAGGTGCTGCCGTCGAACGAGAGGAAGTTCAGGTGGCCGGGGGTGTTGCCGGCGTTCAGTTCGAAGAGGACCGAGCCGAAGTTGCCAAGAACGAGCCCGAAGTCCGGGAGGAAGTTCGGATCGAAGGCATCGTCAACGGCGTTGGCGAGTTGCGAGACGGCGCGACGGCCGCCGTCGGCCTGGTCGTCCATGTCGGCGTCGCGGAATCCGCCCGCGCGGGAGTCGAGCATGATCGTGATGAGATTGTCGAGGCCGCCGGTGCCCATCGACATGCGGACGTACAGGTTGGTGTTGTCCGTGTCGAGCGAGATCACGCCGTTGCCGACGGTCCCGCCGAAGCCGGAGCCAGCGCCCGTGTAGTTGTACGTCCCGATGGTGTTGCCCGCGGACGTGTCCACCTGAGTCGTGATGAGCGGGCGGGCCTGGGCCATCCCCGCGACACACGCGACGAGCGAAGAACCGAGAACGAAACGACGCATGGCATCTCCTCCCAATCTCTTTGAGCGCGGCAGCGCCCGTGTTCTCTTCCTCACAACGGCTGAGCGAACCGATGTCCGCCGGTAAACCGTTCTACCAAACACAATCTGCCCCGGAATTGCGGGTCTGTCAAAAAGAATTCACGCTTCCCGCGCGAAGAACCATCGTTTTCGATCTTGCCGACCCGAACATATTGCTAATTCATCGGCTCAGCGGCAGGGGCTTCCCCAGTTGGCCAGCACTTCAGTCACGTCGCCGAAGTCCACGTCTCCGTCTCCATCTGAATCGCCGAGTGGGCCGACGCTGCCCCAGTTAGCCAGCACGCTCGTCACGTCCGCGAAGTCGATCGTGCCGCTGAAGTCCGCATCGCCCGGGCAGCGCGGCGGCGTGGGGACGATGACGGAGGCCGCCGTGCTCGAAAGGCCGAGCGGATCGGAGACGGTCAGCACGAACTCCCAGAAGAAGGCATCCGTGCTCTGGCCGTGCGGATCGATCTGCGCCGTGGTCTCGCAGTTCATGTCGGGGGGCTCGGGATGGTTGTGCTCGTTGTGGTGCAGCACGGTGGTCCACGAGCATTCGAGCGTGCCCGTCGCGTGCTCGGCGTCGGAGATCGTCGCCGACATGTTCTGGATGAAGGAGATATCCGGGTTGTAGAAGAACCCGTCGGCCGGCGCGTCGATGCTCACCATCGGCGGCGTGTTGTTCATCCACACGCGCAGCAGCGCGGTATTGCAGAAGTCCACTTGGTCGCAGACGCGGAGCGTGACATCGAACCGCCGCGGCGCGCCGGGAACGAGCGGCGCTGCCAGCACGCGGAACTCGGCGACCGAAACGAAACTCGCGCTCCCCCCCGGATCGCCCGCGATGCGCAAGCCTGTCGCCGCGATCGGCGGGAAGTTGATGGTGAAGCCCTCGAAGTTCACGCCATTATTCCCGGCGTAGGGGGGCGCAACGACGACCCCCGGAATCGGCGTCCAGACGCCGGACACGGGATGGCGATACTCGAACTGCGCCGAGTCCCACCAGCCGCCGTCGACGAAGTGCATCCCCTCTTGCAGCCGCGCGCCGACGAGCGTCCGCTCGGTGAAGGTGTAGCCGAGGTAGTCGAACGTCCCCTGATCTCCCGCGTGGTAGGTGTCGTACTGCGTCTGCGGATCGCCCGAGCCGACGGGCGGGTACACGCCGTCGCGGATCGTCTCGGCGTCCCAACTGCCGGTGCCGATGGGATTCGGCGGATTCAGTTCGAAGAGCCGAGCGACGATCGTCGCGGACGCCGTGATGTCATCGAAGTCTTCGTACACATGCCCCGGATTCGCCGAGGCGCCGATCGGTGTGCCGTCTCCAAAGTCCCACTCGTAGGTGAGCGGCCCCATCTCCGGGTCGCTCGACCCGGCGGAACTGAACTGCACGCTCAACGGCGACGCACCATACGGCGGCCCGGCCGACGCCTGCGCAATCGGCGGCAGGTTCTCGCCGCCCAGGTACACAATGCGCCGCACCTCCGACTCGCCGAACTCGTTGTACCGGATGTAGTACAGCCCCACTTCCGCCGGGTTCGTCTCGAGGTCCACGATCGTCCCGGCTTCACCCTCCGCCATGAACTCGCGCACTTCGGTCGGATTGTCCTGCGCGTCGAACACGAAGGCGCGGACCCACCCGCTCACGAAATCACCCTGAAAATAAACGTCGCGGAAGTCGGGAGGGAAGTCGGTCCCGGTGTACCACACGCCGCCCGTCGACGAGAACCCGCCGAACTGTGCGCCGCTGACGGGCGAGCCCACGGCTCCGACATTGATGACCGCCGCGGTGTTCCCGTTGAAGATGCCCGTGCGCGAGGGGCCGTTGCCATGGAACCAGTCGACCTTCGCGCGCGTGTGCTCGTGCGTCGGCGTGGTCGGGGGGATCTGAAACGTCGCGTTGCACGGGTTCGGGAAGGAGGGTGGGGCGAGCGTCTCTTGAACGATCAGGTTGCTGAAGGTGAAGAACTGCTGCGTGCAGCCGCCGATGCCGAATCGGGGATTCGGAGCCGACTGGTTCGCGACGTTCGCCCCCGCGTACCCGCCGCGCGGTTCGAGCCCCTCGAAATATGGCCAGCCGAAGTTCGTCGCCGGCGCGCGGCAGACGTTCAACTCCTCCCACCAACCCCAACCCATGTCGCCGATGT
>JAGVLZ010000325.1 GCA_020054055.1 Phycisphaerales bacterium | reverse complement strand
GGCTCCGAACTCGCACGCCGCTGCGCCGCCCTCGGCGTGAGCGAACTCATCCTCCTCGAACGATCGGAAAACGCACTCTTTGATATCGACCGCCACATCGGCGCCCTCTTCCCGGGGCTGAAAAAGAAGGCTGTTCTGCACGATGTCGTTGAGGCCGACGCGACGCTCCGCCGCTTCGTCGCGCTCAGGCCGCAAGTCGTCTTCCACGCCGCGGCCCACAAGCATGTGCCGATGATGGAGGATCACCCCGCCGCCGCGGTGAACAACAACCTCTTCGGCACCAAGTCCGTCGCCGACGCCGCCCGCGCCGTGGGTGTCGAGCGCTTCGTGATGATCTCCACCGACAAGGCCGTGAACCCGACCTCCGTCATGGGGGCGACCAAACGCCTCGCGGAGATCTATGTCCGCTCGCTCAACGATTCATCGAAGCCCGGCGCGACGCGCAACTGCCTCGTCCGCTTCGGCAACGTTCTCGGCTCCGCGTGCAGCGTCCTTCCCATCTGGGGCGCGCAGATCGCCGAGGGCGGACCCGTCACCGTCACGCACCCGGAGATGACCCGCTTCTTCATGACCATTCCCGAGGCCGCGGCGCTCGTCATCCAGGCCGGGACCGTCGACGACGACGGCGCGGATGTCCTCGTCCTCGACATGGGCGAGCCGGTCCTGATCCGCGGCCTCGCCGAGCGCTTCATCCAGGCCCACGGCCTTGTCCCGGCATGGGACGAAGTCCCCGGCTCCGGCGACGCACCAAACTCGATTCGGGTTCTGTTCACAGGCACGCGCCCGGGGGAAAAACTACACGAGGAGCTTTCCTACTCCGAGGAAGAACTCCAGGAGACCCCTGTTCCGGGGGTTCTGACGTGGAGCGGCACGCGACCTTCAAATGAGAAGATCACCCAGATGATCGCCGAGATGTCGGGGGTGAGGCACGCCGAGACCCCATCGGTGGTGCTCGATGCCATCCAAAGGCAACTGGCGACCCTCGACGGGGCCGGTGCAAACCGACTTGCCGCGGCCGAAGCGGCTTGATTCGGCGGCGGCAACCGCGACAATGCTTGCCTGTTGACCCCGAATGATTCGGGGTAGCCGGGCGGGAGGCATGGACGCATTGCCGAGGGGCCAAAGGACTGATTCATGGTTCAGATAGCCGATGGGTCGAGCAACAAGTTGAGCGAAAGAGGAACCCTTGCCTCCCAGCGCGAGCGGGCTGAGGCGGTGCTGGCCAGCCTTCTTGAGGCGAAGGCCGCGTGCGAAGAGCACGGGAATCGCATGAATCGCTCCGATCTTTACAAGACCGTGACCGGGCGTTCGGCCCTCGATGGGGCGATCACCTCGACGCAGCGGATGATCGAGAATCTCGATCGGACGCTCGGGAAGGCGGCCCTGGAAGTCGAGGTTCGTGCCGCAAACTTGCTGCTTCGCCAGCGCACGAGCGGTGCGGCGCGGTAAATAGCGGGGATGAAAAGCCCAGAAAACGGAGTGGTTGTCGTGCATTTCCAGCGATTGCGCTCGGATGCGCTCTTGCCCCGGTACCAGACCGATGGCGCCGCGGGGATGGACCTGGTCGCCTGCCCGGCCGAGGGAGCGGCGGTGGAGGTCCCCGCCGGGGAGGTCCGCATGATCCCGACAGGATGGGCCGCGGCGATCCCGAATGGATATGAAGGACAAGTCCGGCCGAGGTCCGGGCTCGCGGCGAAGCACGGCGTGACGGTGCCCAACGCGCCCGGGACGATCGACAGCGACTACCGGGGCGAACTCATCGTCGCGCTCATCAATCATGGGAAGCAGGCGTTTGTGATTGAGCCGGGCATGCGGATCGCGCAGTTGGTGATCGCGCCGGTGTCGCGGGCGGAGGTGGTGGAGGTGGAGTCGCTCCCCGGGACGTCGCGCGGGGCGGGGGGGTTCGGCTCGACGGGGGCATGATCCGCGCGGGTTGTCGGATTTTTGTCCGACCTGCGGCCGAGTTCTGGGGTACGTTTCGATGTGCGGAAACAGGTGGGTCCGAACGCAAGGAGAGAGACGATGCGCCGAGTTGCTTGCATGATGATGGTGGCGAGTTGTGCGTCGGGTGCGCTCGCGGAGACTTTCACGGCGCCGATCGACCCGGCACAGTCGTCGATCACCGCGACACTGACGCTCCAGGGTTCGTCCGATTCAGATACGTCGCCCGTGACCGGGTTCGTGCAACTGAACCTTGCGACGGTGAACTCGCCGACGATGGTGACGGGGCTCGACTTCGATCTGCAACTGACGGAGCCGCTGGATTTTTTCATCAACTACGGTTTCGCGGGGACATTCACCAGCACGGTGACGGGGCTGCGCCTTTTGTACGCGACGCCCGGCACGCCGATCGGGCCGGTGCCGGTGACGATGGGGGCGTTCACGTTTGTCGGCGCGCCCGCGAACACGCAGGGGACCCTCACCTACACGGCGACGGGGCTGGTGTGCGTGGCGCTCGGCGGCGCGGGGCTTCCCTGCACGGACATGGATGATCTTTCGACCGAGCCGACGCAGCCGATCGACTTCGACGGCATGTTGAGCGTGAGCGCGATGCGCGTGGTCACGGTGGAATCGACGGTGGACCGCACGACGCCGATCGACCCGGCGAATCCCTCGCTCGGCACGCTGCGCGTGCAGGGGACGCTCCGCGGGAGCGTGCTGGTGCCGGTGATCGCGGGTGATGCGAACGGCGACTGCGTCGTGGATTTCGCGGATATCACGTCGGTGCTGGCGAACTTCGGCGGCGCGGGGCCGAACGGCGACGCGAACAGCAGCGGGGGAGTCGACTTCGGCGACGTGACAAGCGTGCTGTCGAACTGGGGAGCGGCGTGCGGGACATGATGAGCGGCTCGTGAAAATCGTTGCCGTTTCCGGTCCTTGCCTGGATTTCCATTGACTTCCCTGAATCCTGGGGTAGGTTTCATGCGCACGGGACGCTGTGGGGCCGGGAGTTCGTCAATGTCGATTGGCCGCTGGAAACTGGTTTGGATATGCCTCGCTGTAGCCACGCCGGCGTGGGTGGCTTGCGCCGGTGGGCATCCGATCGCCGAATCTGAGCGTTGGGCGACGATTACCCATCCGGGGAACGAGCCGTATCAGGTTCTCGATCCTGACGGCCTCCCCGACCGCCTCGTCGGGCGCGTCGATTACGAG
>JAGVLZ010000167.1 GCA_020054055.1 Phycisphaerales bacterium | reverse complement strand
CGGGGCCCCCGGGGCGGCGGGATCGCCGGCCGGGTTGGCCGCGTTGTCGTCGTTCATGGCGGGCTTGCTTTCGTTGATGACCTCCTTGTGGAGGCCGTCCATCTTCTCGCGGAGTTGCTCGCGCAACTTGTCCTTGTCCTTGTTCCCGCTCTTCTGAGCGAGCGCGGGGGCGCCGCCGATCGCCGCCGCGGCGGCCACGACGCAAAGAGCCCGCATCCCTTTTCCGAAAATGATCCCGTACACGTTCCGTTTCGTCGTCATCGCACAAGCCCTCGTTTCGGTTGATGTCCAAGCCGGACGCTGCCGGGCGGGCGCCCGCCGACCACCACACGTCCTCCAGCATTCCTTCTACCCATAGTATCGGCGCGGAGTTGCCGGGGGTTTGGTTCCCGGACCAAATCTTGGCGGCCCAAGGGTGGCCAGAGACCCCCGCCAGCCGACCCCAAGGGGGGTGACCGAGGACGCCGAGGAGGCACCTCAAACTTGCACAGACCATGCACATGGCTGACGGTGTTCGCGGGGCCAACCTCAGCGCCCGGAACTTGGGAACCAGGTATTCCCGGCCGCCACCTCGCGCACGGCAAGCAGAATGGCGTCCGGCTCATCGCGCTTCGAGACGCACCCCCAGGCACCCTTGTCTCGGACGCCGGCCACGAAGGCCGCGTCGTCGTGGCCGCTGAAGACGATCGTCCTGATCGCCGGGAACTCGGTTGCCAACCGCTTCATTTCGTCAAGCGGACTCTTCCCGGGCATCGTGGCGTCGAGCAGCACGACGTCGGGGAGCAGCTTGAGGTCGCGGACCTTCTGGATGAGGTGGTCGGCCGAGGCCAGGCATCCGACGCATTGCATCATCGGCTCGGCATCGATCAGCATGCGCATCATCGATGTCATGTCAGCGCTGTCATCGACGCACAGCACGCGCGTCGGGTGGGTGGTGCGGCGGCTGATGGAGCGTACGTTCACCGAGTTCACCATCCACCGCGGCCCGTCGCGGCGCGGGCGCCGGGCCTACATGCTCAGCCCGGGCGTGGCCATCATCGTTTCGAGCCTATCCATGTCGCACGGCTTGACCATGTGGCCGTCGAAGCCCGCTTCTCGCGCCAGTGCGATGTCGTCTTCTCGTCCGTAGCCGGTGATGGCGATCAGTTTCATCCGAGTCCCCGCCTCCCCGGTCCCGTTCCCGCCCGCCGCCCCCGTGCTGTACACATGGTCAGCGCGCAGACGCCGAGCGATCTCGTAGCCGTCCAGCCCGGGCAGCCCGATGTCCAGGAGCGCGATATCCGGCCGCCAATGCTGCGCGATCCTCAGCCCCTCGGGGCCGGTGTGCGCGGTCTGCACGACGAAGCCCTTATGCCGCAGGGCACCGCAGAGCATCGTCACCAGGTCAACGTTGTCGTCCACGACCAACACGCGCACCGCTGTTCCCCCCACCATTCCATTCTTATTGCCCTCGGGCTCGGACGTTTCGGCGCTCGGGGCTTGTCCTTCGGACGCGGGAAGGGCAAGGGGCTCGGGGAGCAGCGGCAGCCTCACCGTGAACTCGCTGCCCTTGCCGGGGCCAGGGCTTTGCGCCCCAATGGTCCCGTCGTGCAGGATCACGAGCCGCTGCGCCAGAGAAAGTCCGAGGCCCAGCCCGCCCCACGAGCGGTCCAGCGAGCGATCGGCCTGGGTGAACAGATCGAACACATGCGGCAGGAGTGCTTTCTCAATCCCTACCCCGTTGTCGCGCACCCGCACCACCGCGTAGTCCTTTCCCCCTTCACGGTGCTGCTCACATCCCACCGCGATTCGTCCGCCGTCGGGCGTGTACTTCGCCGCATTGTTGAGCAGATTCACCAGAACCTCTTCCAGGCGCGTCGGGTCGGCGTGGACCCACACAGGTTCGGAGCAGGAACTGACCGACACTGAATGCATGCGCTGCTCGAAGAGGGGGGTAACCGCCTGGATGGCGTGCCCCACGACCTGCTTCATGTCCACGGGTTGCCGGTCCAGACGGATGCGTCCGCTGATGACGCGAGAGACTTCAGAAAGGTCGCTGACCATTTTGGTGAGGTTGGCCACCTGCCGCTCGATCACTTCGCGGGCCTGCTGCAAGATCGGGTTCACGGTCTCGCCGGCTCCGCGCTCCTGGAGCAGCATCATGTGCGCCGCGGCGCGGATGGGCGCCAGTGGGTTGCGCAGTTCATGGCTGAGCATCGCGAGGAACTCGTCCTTGGCGCGGGCCTGCGCCGCGAGGGCCGCGGATTGCACCGCGAGGTCCCGCTCCAACCGGCAGCGCTCGGAGATGTCGCGGATGTTGCACTGGGCGACCTGTGTGTCTCCCTCGCGATAGACATTGGCGATGAACTCGACCTCGACACTCTCGCCCCTCCGATTCTGCAAAGGCAGGTGGTCTTGGCGAAGATAGCCGGTCCGCCGCAACTCCCGGAAGGATTCCTTGTTCGCTTCCGCGTCCTTGAACATGCCGATTTCGTAGAGCTCCTTGCCGAGAAGTTCGCCGGCGTCCGTGCCCGTCAACCCGCACACGAATGCGTTGGCATCGGTGATCTTGCCGGTGTGGGCGTCCAGGATGAGGATCCCGTCCTTGGCGGACTCGAACAGGCGGCGGAAGCGCAGTTCGGAGTCGCGCTGACTCTGCTGCGCCTGCTTGCGTTCGGTGACGTCCTCGATCGCCAGCAGGATGAGTTCGGAGTTATTGCCCGGCCGAACGACCTTGCGGACGTTGAGCAGCATGGTCTTCCGGCCGACCCCGGCGGGGAAGTCGTGCGCGACCTCGAAGCCGTCGAACGCGCGGTCCCGCGGCAGCACATTCTCCAGCAGTTCGCGCAGCGACGGGATGTTCCACTGGCCGTCGCCCAGGTCGTACACATAGCGACCCTCGGTCGCGTTCCTCTCGACTCGGAAGGTCTTGTAGAACGAGCGATTCGCGGAGACGACGCGGAGGGACTTGTCGAGCACCAGGAACGGCTCGCGCTGCGTCTCAAGGATGTTTTCCGCGTATTCCTTCGCGTTCCTGATCAGCTTTTCCTGCGCATGACTCTCGGTGATGTCGCGGAACACCAGCACCGCGCCGACGGTTTCTCCGCCCGGGCTTCGGATGGGCGCCGCGCTGTCGGCGATGGGCCGCTCG
>JAGVLZ010000016.1 GCA_020054055.1 Phycisphaerales bacterium | reverse complement strand
GATCGTCGCGCGGGGTCGAGCACGAGGCGAGCAGGAGTGCGGCCGCGAGGCCGACGGCGCTGGTGCGTGGTTGCATGGCGAAATCCTAACGAGATTTGGTGGGGCGCGGCGGAGGGGGCGCGAGATCGGTTGCACGGGACGCGGTGGCAAGGGCATGCCATTTCGGCGTCCATCAACCGAACAGCCCGACCACTTCTTCACGCCTCACGGACGCCGCGAGGTCCGGCCAGCGCTCAACGAAATGCGCCGCCGAGATTCGGCCCAGTTCGCTCGGCTCGATTTTGTTCAGGCCACCGCCGTAGACACGCCCTTCACCGCGCAGTTCATGTCCTGTGATTTGGCACAACAGGTCGTGAACCTCGATCGCCCGCGTCGGGTGTTCGCGGAGCATGGCGGCGAGACCATGCAACGGGTAGAGCATGAGATAGAGATTGGTGCCGATCGCCTTCGAGCGGTTGTGGATAAACCGAAATGGTCGTTTTGTGTCTCCGCCTCGTCCCATGTAAGTGCAAAGGAATGGGGAAGGGTTACGCTGCTCTTGCTTGTACCACGGGGTGCGCTTGCCAACGAGATAGCCATCTTTGACGCCGAGGGCTTCGGCGGTTTGCAGGTAGTCCCACAGTGCCGGATGCCGCAGTTCAGCGAGATTCTCTGGGAGATCGCAGTCGATGACGCAGAGTTGACGGTCGATGATCGGGAAGCCGTCCGCGTCAGCGTCAACTACGGTGGTCTTGAGGTGCCGCGGGCTTGGGAGAACCGGCCGCAGGTACTTCGCGGGGAGGCGATAACGCTTCGCATCGGCCCGGCTCAGGATGAAAAACTTGTTGTCGCCGGTGGCGATGCCGCGTTGGATGCGGAAGAAGTCGGAAAGCACCGGGCCAGTGCCGTTGCTAAGCGTGTGCCGGTCGTTTTGTGAGTGCGCGGGAAAAACGGTCCACTTGCGTGATCTGCGAAGTTGATCGAGCGAGATGCGATCGCGGGTGTGTGGCGCCGCTAATGAGCCGCCAAACGTGAACTCGGGCGCGTGGCCGAGGCGCGGCGGGGCCTTCTTGAAGACCACTACTACCGATGATACAAACGCGTCGCCGAACTGAACATCCTCGGGATCGAATCGGTGAGCGCGGATGAGCGTGACGCGATCGGTCAGGAAGCCTTTGAGCGCTGCGCCATAGTTAACATCCATGAACTCCGACGGGATCAGCCATGCCGCATATCCGCCATCTTCCATCCATGCCGTGGCAAGTAAGAGGAAGTAGACGTAGAGGCCCGCAAGTCCGTTGACCTCGACGCCGGTCATCTTGAGCGCGAGCCGTTGAAGGCGTTCCTTGGCCTCGCGGTCCATGTGATGGTGGCGGACATAGGGCGGATTCGCCAAGATCAGGTTTGGCGCTGACGGGCAGGAGCCGTTGGCAACCACGCGCGTGAAGTCGCCACGCACGACTTCCAGTCCGGCATCGGTCCACAGGCTGCGGGCCGCGTCGGCGAAAGCGGCGTCAAGTTCGATGCCGACGGCGCTCTCCAATCGCCTGGCGCCATACACCGCGAGCGCGGCGGAGAAGAAACTTCCAGAACCGATGGACGGGTCTGCGAAGCGGATTCCACGCTTGCGGCTGCCGAACAATGTGCCAACGTAGCGGGCGATATCCAGGGCGAGGGCGTTGGGCGTGGCGAACTGGCCGAGACGGTTACGCTCGGTTGCCGACTTGGTCGCATCCAGCGCCACTTGGATCGCCTGGCGTTCCACTTCAATAGTCTTGTGACGTTGTGCGATCATTCAGTTCAGAGTCCTAGTTTCGCAAGATCGTCGATGCGATGCTCCCACACCCAGTCGATGCCCTCGGCGGCTTCATATCCCAAGTAATCGCTGCCAAAATACCCACAGAGGAAGAGGACGAAGCACACGTCCTTGCCGAACTTTTCTTGAAGTTGGTGGACCTTTGTGGCTTCCTCTTTGCGCCTCTTATTGGTGTTGGTGAAGTCTCCCGCAGACTTGGCCTCGATGAGAATTGGCAAGCGGTCCTTCCGCACTTTTCTCGGCTGAGCAACTACGTCAATAGGGATCCTGACTTTGAGGGATTTTCCCACTGCGAGGTTCATGCGAAACGAATAGGTGCCCGCCTTCATCTTCCCGAGCGGGTCCCCGGTCGGGTGGGCTTGCTTTCGATAGCCCCGCTTGTCCAACCAGTCGGCGATGAGGGCGAGTTGCCGTTGTTCCTGAGCATTACGGACGATCGGATTGGCTACAACGCTGCACAACCGATCCGCGACGATCGTGGATGCTCGATCGCGCTCGTGGCCCGTCGGAGCCTTGCTGGCATCGAGCCAGGGGAAAATATCGCGGTCGAGGAGTTTCGCAAGCACACGGCATACTTTGGTCAGGTTTTCGTCGAGAAGTTCACTCTTCATTCGCGCCGAGAGTTTGCCCTCCTCCATGCTGCCGATGAGCGACTTGCTCGCGCCCGCGAGTCCGACCAAGCGATCCACCGCCAAGGGCGGTGCGGTACACATCCGCAGCGTCGGGAGTGCGCTCGGATTCGCTCGCAGCGTGGCGCAGTCGAGGGCGCGGAGGTCGCGCGTGGCGATCAGCGCGGCCTTCACATGCTTGGTTGTCTTGACACGCGTCGAGCGAAATGCATGCGGCGCGAACTCCATGAACCACCGATTGAACTGGTCAACGGAGGCCGCGATATCGGCTTTCCAAAGGTGCGGCTTGTCAGCGTTGATTTTGGCGGGTGCCGTGCGTCGCCGACATGTTCCGCTCTGGGCTGTCGCCTTCCCATCTTGGGCCATAAAATTCAGTATACGGGATGCGTTCGGGTATGTCGAGGCTTCGTCGCCCCGATCGTGAACTCTCCCTCGTTACCTTCTCGACATGACCCGCTCCGCCGCACCCGCCCCCGCCTTCCACCTCAAATCCCCCGACACTCGCGTCTACGTCGGTGACTCGCGCGAACTCCTCGCGAGCGTGCCTGAGTGCAAGGCGGGTGAGATCGACCTCATCTACGCCGACCCGCCTTTCAACTGGAAGCGGGATTACGATCGGCACGTCGAAGACTCGCCGCATTCTGGGACCGACAACACGGTGTGGGACGATGCGATCCCCGACGACGACTACCTGAAGTTCACCTACGACTGGCTCGACGGCTGCATCAAGGCGCTCAAGCCCCAGGGGACGCTCTGGGTGAACATCCCGGACGACTGGGCCGCGGAGATCTGCGTTCACCTCAAGCAGCGCAGACTGCACATGGTGAACTGGTGCATCTGGCACTACCGATTCGGCCAGAACCGCCTCGAAAAGTTCATCAACTCCAAGGTCCACGTCTTCTACTTCTGCAAGGACCCCTTCAAGCGGACGTGGAACGTGAAGCCGATCCTCGAACCCTCCGACCGCGCGACCACCTACGCCGACAAACGCACCTACAACAAAAAGGAAGGCGAGAGCGGCCTCCGCGTCCCCATGGACGTGTGGTACGGCAAGAACTGGGGACGCATCCAGGGCAACAACAATGAACGCCGCCCGGGTCACGACAACCAGATCCCGGAGGTCTATCTCGAACGGGTCATCCGGGCCTGCTCGAATGAGGACGATCTGGTCCTCGACCCCTTCCTCGGCTCGGGGACCACCTGCACCGTGGCCCGGGAACTCCGGCGGCGGTCCATCGGTTTCGAGTACAGCAAGGCCAACGCCGCTTCCGCCTTCGAGCGGATCGGGAAAGGACCCTACCGGATCAAGTACGCCGAGCCGACGCTGCACGTGAACCCGATCTTCCAGAAGCGAAACCTGACGCAGCCGACAGCGGCGCGCGGTGCGGAGGAGGACGGTCTGTTCTGAAGAAGCCTCCGGCTTTCCGGCCCGGGATTGGCGTCGGCGCCTCCCACCATCAAACCCCGACTTTTCGCATGCTAATCGAAGTTTTTTAGCACTCAGGTGATGTCCGCGAACACAACCGTGCCGTTGTAGTCGGCGTCGCCATCGAGATTCGTGGTGCCGAAGTTCGTCAGGACGGCGGTGATGTCGGCGAAGTTAGCGGCATTGTCGCCGTTGGCGTCGCCCGTCCGCGGCATGGCGGTTCCGCCCAGCGCCGCCGCAGCGCTAATCAGCCCATATCCCGTGAACTCGTCGAATCCGAACCCATACACCTGTGGACTGATGTCGACGCAGGTCTGCTGCATCCTCGAAATGACCTGCTGGGGAGTGAGACGGGGGTTACGACGGAGCAGCAGCGCGGCGACGCCCGCGGCGTATGGCGACGCGAACGAGGTGCCGTCCGTCCCGCTGCCATCGGGGCTGATGACATAGTCAGGATTCGAGCCACAGTTATAACCGGCGCAGCCGGTTCGGTCTGTCGTGTAGATGTCCACGCCGGGTCCGACGAAGTCAAGATCGAAACCGGTGTTGCTGAAGTCCGCTCGCAATCCCGTGCGGTCGATCGCTCCCACTGCGGCCACCCAGGGAAGAGAGGCAGGGTAACTCACGAATGGCGCCGCGCCGTTCCCCGAGGCTGCGAAGTGGACAACGCCCGCGTTCCATGTATCTTCATAAGCGAAGCTAATCGTCTGCGAAGATTGACCGAGCGAGAAACTGGAATTCGTCACTTGAGCCCCCACATCGAGGCTGTACATGATGCCAGCCGCGATCGATTGAACATTCGGAGTGAAACCACCTGAAGCGTTCGGATTGTAAATCTTGGCAGAGACGAGGAACACTCCGAGTCCAACTCCTGCGACTCCGAGTGCATTGTTAGTCCTTGCTGCTACGACTCCGGCGACCGCTGTTCCGTGCCTGTCATTAGGCGAAACTGGAGAGCCGTCGCCATCCGGCGGAAATGAAGTGAAGTTCTTTCCGAACCGGGTGTCATAGTTCAGGTCAGGGTGATTGACCTGTACTCCATCATCGAGAATCAGAACCGTGGAACTTCGGCCCGTGACGGCCACATCCCATGCTTCCGGCGCATCGATATCGACATCTGTAAAGCCCCCGGATTGACCCGTATTGTGTAAACCCCATTGAAGACCAAAGCCCGGATCATTCGGGATCAGTTCCGTTCGGCCCGAAACGTACCAATCTGGTTCCGCAAATCGGACAATGTCCTGGGTGTGGAGACTGTTTGCTGCTCGGAGCACCTCGAACCCGTTTTTCGAGTAGGATCGAATGCGGAAATGCCGCGGCATGCCCAAGTATTCTTGAGATACGATCTCCCCGACCTCCAGCCTCTTGACCAACTCGGCTACATCGGTGGAGAGAATCCCTTCATGCGAGTTGAGCATGATGTAACGCGTGAGAAAGCTTGGTCCCAGGTCCGTCGAAAATACTGGTCCCGCGAACTCGATCATCGGATCCTTTGACAGTTCCGCCACCAGCGCTTCAATCCCCTCGGCGGTGAGATGCTTCGCCGACAAATCCGCAACCCACATCCGGATTTCGTCGTGGGGCTGGATCGACTGGGGTGCCATGCCATGCCTCGCATCAAGTGCCCAAGGCACCTGCTTTGCCCGAGCCCAAGCCTCGATCGCTTCCCGCGTCGGTGAGTGGTCCGGCACGTCACCCTCACGCAGTAAGACAATCCGGGTGAGATCCAGCGTCAGCGGCACCCTTTCCTCCAGATGCCATCGAAAGTATCGCGGCTCCCGGTTCTCTTCGCCCACCGGTGTAGCCGGTGGCTCGCCGCGTGCGAATGACGAATCAAGACCGCAGATCACCAAGACGAGCACCACCATACACACACGGAACGCATTCCAGTTCATGGGTTGGTCTCCTTGTTGTCGTGCCGCAGGCTTGCTCCGTCCACGGCTCGGATAATCATACCCCAGCGGCGTCAGAGCGAAAGGATCAGTTTCTGTCAAGGTTTGGTGATTTTTAGCCCCTCAACTCTCCACCTTTTGACATTTGGCGTGCCGCAACGAAACGGCCGCACAGCACAGCCTTGAACGCCTATCATGTCCCACTCTACGCCGGGTTCACTTTCTCCCCGGCCGACCGCACTTGATCCTTTCTGAATCCGGAGCCACGGATGTCTGTTGCCGCCGCGCTGCCCACGATCCCCGCGTATGTCGTTCTGATCCGGTTTGATCCGCCCGCACAGAGCGAGTACCCCGCCGTGCGCCTGGTGAACGATGAGGACAAGGGGGTGATGGCCGCGCTCTTCGAGGAGGTCAAGGCCGACAACCAGCGCATCTACATCATCGACCTGACGGGCAAGTCCTTCTGCGGGACGATGCGCCTCGGCCACCTCATCAAACTCCAGCAGGCGCTCCGCTCCACCGGGCGCATCCTCCGCATCGCGGCCGACCAGAAGGAACTGCTCGACGTGTTCCGCCTCACGAGGCTGAACACGATCATGTCAGTTTCGACCACGCTCGCCGAAGCGGTCGCCGACGCGCTGCGGCCGATCTGAGCGGGCGTCCCATCACGATCATCGCCGACATCCGGGAGGCGAATGACGCCTCCGCGGTCGGTAGAATCAGCCCATGCAATCCAAAGCCACGACCGTCGCCAAGTACCTCGCCGAACTCCCCGCCGACCGCCGCGCCGCCGTCGACGCCGTGCGAAAGACCATCCTCAAGAATCTCGACAAGGGGTTCGAGGAGGGGATGTGTTACGGCATGATCGGCTACTACGTCCCCCACAGCATCTACCCGGCGGGCTACCACTGCGACCCGAAGCAGCCCCTCCCCTACGCGGGGCTCGCGTCGCAGAAGAACTACATGTCGGTGTACCTCATGTCGGTCTACGCGGAGGGTGTCGAGGAGAACTGGCTCCGCGACCAGTTCAAGAAGGCGGGCAAGAAACTCGACATGGGCAAGTGCTGCATCCGCTTCAAGAAGCTCGAAGACCTCCCCCTCGACGCCATCGGCGAGGCGATCCGGCGCGTCCCGGTGAAGCAGTGCGTCGCGCAATACGAACGAGCGATGCTGTCGATGAGCAAGCGCGCGGCGAAAAAATCGGCGGCGAAAAAACCCGCTTCAAAGAAGAAGACCGCAAAGAAATAGAATCCGCGTGGAAGGCCTCTGCCCTGAGAGGCATGTTCCCCAACCCTAGACTTCCTTCGGCTTCCCCTCGCACTCCTGCGACATCGCCCGCTTCACCTCATCCACCATCTTCCCGATGGTGAATGGCTTGAAGAGCACGCAGTGCAGCCCCTCCTGGCTCGCGCGGACGATCGAATGATGCGGGTCGTAGCCGAAGCCGGTCATCAGGATCACGGGGATGTTTCTGCTCGCCTGCTTCGCCGCGGCGAAGACCTGGTACCCCGTCGCGTCCCCGAGGTTGATGTCGCTGAAGACGAGGTCGAACCCCTGGTCCGGATCCTGCGCGACCTCCCATTGCTTCAAGAGTTTCATGGCCGACGTGGCGTCGTTGCACACCGTGACGCCGCACCCGCGCCGGGTCAGGACACCGCGGATGGTCCCCGAGATTTCCTCCTCGTTCTCCACCACGAGGATGCGCTTGCCGTCGAGCACCGGATCGATCTCGCGGGGAATCTCGGCCTCATCGCTGCCCAACAATGTCTGCGGCCCGCGCGAGACGCTCTTGATCCGCTTCCGGATCCGCTCCACATCCTTGATGATCCGCTCGACATGACGCGCCACCTCCGGGTCCATCGGCGTGTCCTTGAGCGCCTCCGCCTCGACCACCAGGTCGTTCAACGGCTCGCTCAGTTCCCCCTGCACCGTCCCCGTCGTCTTCTGGCTCGTCGTGTACCGCTCGATGATCAGCAGATTCAGGATGTGCAGCGCCATCGCGATGTACCGCCCGAAAATCTCCGCGAACTGACGGTCGTTGTTGGTGAAGGCGTTGACCGTGTTGCTCTCGACGTTGAAGATCCCGACCACGCGGTCAAAGAGCCGCAGCGGCACGGTCAGCGACGACCCCGCCTGGTCCATCCCGAAGACATAGCGCGGGTCCTTCGAGGTGTCCGAGCAGAGGTAGGGCTCGCCCGTCGCCGCGACATGGCCGCTGATGCCGTTGTTCTCTGACTGCGCGTACAACTGGATCGACAGCGCCCTGGGCGACAGCCCCGCCGACATCACCAGTTCGAGTTCGTTCGACTTGTCGTTGAGCACGCGGATGGCAAAGTGATCGAAATGAAGCAGGTCGTGGGCGAACCGCACGACCTTGCTCTCGAGCAACTTCAATCGTTCCGCGACGTGAAGGGTTTGCACCGCGTCCGCTTCGAGCCGGACCAGTTCGCTCCCCGCGCGGTCGATCGTGAGGATCTTCCGCCGCATCCGCTCCTGATTCGTCGTATCGCGCACGAGGGCCACGACCCGCGCCGTCCCCGTCAATGGCGAAATCACCACCTCGAACGACCGATCGCGTTTGGTCAGGTGTACCCGGTAGATGCGCTGCCGAACCTTGCCCACGGGCATGTCCGCCGCGAACGCCGACGAGGCCCGTTGACACAACTCGGCGATCCGCTTGTGGATCGCCGAGGAGCATTCGCGGTACATCTGGTTGGCGAGGACGACCCGCCCGTCCGGCTCGCAGACACAAAGCCCCTGCGCCAGCGCCTCGACGACGAGGCCGGCATCGCGCTCGACACCTTGGGCATCGAAATGCTGCCCGTCCACCGAATCGCCTTTGGTCTGTTGACCCATCATTGATTGCGCGTCCCGGGCGTTCAGGCCTGAGCGCTCTCTCCACCCTCTCCATCCGAATCGTACAACCCAACAATACCCCGATCCAGCGTCGCTGCAACGCCGAAACCGCGTTTCGGGCACAATCCCTTGCGCAGCGCCCGATTTCGATACGTCCCATAGGATGCATCGGCTGCAAGGATTCCCCACCTTTGACTTCGATGATCTCGCTCCGACAGGTCCAGAAGCGTTTCGGCCGGGTTGTGGCCGTCCGGGGAGTGTCATTGGACATCCCGCAGGGCCAGATCGTCGGGATTCTCGGTCCCAACGGAGCGGGCAAGACCACGACCGTCCGCATGATTGCCGCCGCCATCCCCCCCACCAAAGGCTCCGTCGAGGTCGCGGGGTTGGACGCCGTGGGGCGATCCCTCGAAGTGAGGCGGAAGATGGGGTACATGCCGGAATCGGCCCCCCTCTACCGCGAGATGCGCGTGCGCGACTTCCTCCGGTACCGCGCGGGGCTCTTCGGCCTGACCGGCAAACGCCGCGCCGAGGCCGTCGCACGCGCCGCCGGCCAATGTCAACTCGAAAACGTCATGCACCGCCGCTGCGCTGAACTCAGCAAGGGGTACCGCCAACGCACAGGCCTCGCCTCCGTCCTCCTCCACGATCCCGAAGTCCTCATCCTCGACGAACCCACCAGCGGCCTCGACCCCTCGCAAATCGCTGAGACACGCTCGCTCATCAAGGGACTTGCCGGCCGTCGCACGATGCTCATCGTTTCGCACATCCTCCACGAGGTCGAGAAGTCCTGCGACCGCATCATCCTCTTCGCCGCGGGACAGGTGCAGGCCGACGGCGCGCCGGAAGACCTCATCCGACAACTCCCCGGCAGCGAGCAATACACCATCGAAGCCCGCGGGCAGCGCTCCGCCGCCGACATCTTCCGCACGCTGCCGCGCATCGAGCACGCCGAATCCACAGCACTCCCCGACGGATGGGAGCGCTGCACCATCACCTTTGCGCGGGGCACACCCGACCGGCGCGAGCACATCGCCCGCGCCGCAGCCGAAGCGAGCCTCCTCGTCCGCGAACTCCACGCGCGAGTCTCGACACTCGAAGATGTCTACCTGTCTTTGGTGGCCTCAGCCTTTATCCCTCCTCCCCCGCTCCCAGCGGGGGAGGTGGCCGAGTCCGCGAGGCCGGAGGGGGCCTCCTCCCCCGCTCCCAGCGGGGGAGGTGGCCGAGTCCGCGAGGCCGGAGGGGGCGAGGGTCCATGACCATCTTCCGCATCGCCGCTCGCGAAACCGTGTCCTACTTCCGATCCTCGATCGGCTGGGTCGCGATCGCCCTCTACCTTCTCCTCAGCGGCTTCTGGATCGCCTTCGCCGCGCTCCGCCCCGGAGAACCCGCCACCCTCCGCGCGTTCTTCGGCGTCTCGCAGTGGATCCTCCTCATCGTCGCACCCGCCATCTCGATGCGCCTCATCGCCGATGAGAAGCGCACGGGCACCTTCGAGGCCCTCATCACCGCACCCGTCTCCGACTGGCAGATCGTCGTGGGCAAGTACCTCGGCGCTGTCGCCTTCTTCATCGCGATGCTCCTGCCCACGCTCGCTTACGTCGGCCTCCTCGAACTCGTCTCCGATCCAGACTACGGCCCGATCCTCGCCGGGTACCTCGGCCTCATCCTCGTCGGGATGCTCTACCTCTCCGTCGGCCTCCTCACCTCCGCCATCACCGAGAACCAGATCGTCTCGCTTCTCGCCACCGTCTTCTTCTTCATCCTCCTCGAACTCCTTTCCACCACCGGAGGCCGCTGGCTCGGCCCGCCCTTCGACGAAGCACTCTTTCCGCTCTCCATCTTCCTCCGCATCGCAGACCTCGCGAAGGGAGTCATCGACACCGCACACATCGCCGTCTTCCTCGCCGCGTCCGCATGGTTCGTCGTCCTCACCGTCGTCGTCGTCGAATCAAGGAGGTGGCGATGACTCCCTCTTCTTCCCCCTCTACCCCTTCTAGTGGCACGGGTTTGCAACCCGCGTCTACTTCCTCTCATCCCCGCCCCCGCTTCCTCCTCTCCTCCATCATCCTCCTCGCCTGCGCCACCATCTCCTGCCTCCTCATCGCCATCCTCGGCCAGCGCATCCACCAACGTATCGACCTCACCTCGACGCGCCAGTTCACCCTCTCCGAGCGCACCCGCCTCGTCCTCAACTCCATCACCGAACCTACAACCATCGTGGTCAGCGCCGACCTCTTCTCGCTCGACCGCGACACGCGCCTCCAAATGAACGACCTCCTCGACGAGTTCGGCCGCGTCTCGACCAACATCCAATCCACCTGGATCGACACCGGCGCCGCCTCCGCGCAGACCGATTTCACCGCGCTGATCGCATCGCTCGCGCAGCCGCAATCCGCCGAACTCGCCAAGCAGAAGGCCGCGCTCGAATCCGTCGCGGAAGAATCCGCATGGATCGCCGGAGCGCTCCGCGTCCTCTCCGATCGACTGAAATCCCTTGCCGAGTCGCAAGAATCGCTCGATCCCGCGGCACGCACGAACATGCACGACCAGGCCGGCCTTGTCCGCACCATCGCGGCATCGCTCGATCCGGTCCACGATTTCATCCGCGCCGCGGCG
>JAGVLZ010000160.1 GCA_020054055.1 Phycisphaerales bacterium | reverse complement strand
CGTTGCAGTCCGGCGCGACGGCCTCGATCGTGGCGCGGATCGCGGCGTCGGGAACATACGCCTCCTTGCAATGCGGGCAGATCTTGCGGACAAGGCGCTGCGCGAGCACCCCACGCAGCATCGCCGCGACCAGATAGGTCTCGACCCCCATGTTGTGCAGGCGCGTGACGGCGGAGACGGCGTCGTTCGTGTGCAGCGTGGCAAGCAGCAAATGGCCCGTGAGCGCCGCCTGCGTGGCGATGGTCGCGGTCTCGAGGTCGCGGATCTCGCCCACCATGATGACGTCGGGGTCCTGCCGCAGCAGCGACCGCAGCGCCTTGGCGAAGGTGAAGCCGGCCTTGTCGTTCACCTGGAACTGGTTGATGTTCGGGAGTTGCGCCTCGACCGGGTTTTCAACGGTTGAGACGTTGAGATCATCGGAAGCGATCTCGCCGATCACGCTGTAGAGCATGGTGGACTTGCCGGAGCCCGTCGGGCCGGTGACGAGGACCATGCCATTGGACGATCGGATGATCTTGCGCCAGGGAATGACCATCTCGGCGCTCATCCCCATCTTCTCGAAGGGGATGATGGCGTTGCGGTTGTCGATGATGCGGATGACGACCTTTTCGCCGTGCTTCCCCGGCATGGTGGAGACGCGGAGGTCCACGGGCCGGCCGTCGATGACGACGTGGATATCGCCGTCCTGGGGCATGCGGCGCTCGGAGATGTCCATCCCCGCCATGATCTTGATGCGCGAGATCACCGCGGGGTGCATCTGGTACGGCGGCATGAGTTTCACGACCAGTCGCCCGTCGACTCGGAAGCGGACGCGGCAGCGGTGGTCCTCCGGCTCGATGTGGATGTCCGACGCGCGGTCGCCGATGGCGTGATAGATCACATAGTTGACGAGTTTGATCACGGGCGACTGTCCCGCGACCTGCTCCAGTTGGCTGAGGTCGAGGGCCTGCGCATCGGCCGCGGCGTTGCTGAACTGCCGAACGTCCACGTCGTCGTAGATTTCGTCGATGACAAAGACGTTGGCGGAGGGGAGGTAGGCTTGAAGCGTGGAGCGGATGTCCTGGCTCGTCGCCGCGACGATCTGGA
Source organism: Phycisphaerales bacterium (assembly GCA_020054055.1). GTDB lineage: Bacteria > Planctomycetota > Phycisphaerae > Phycisphaerales > UBA1924 > JAEUIV01. The sequence continues at coordinate 2,206 of JAGVLZ010000160.1, read as the reverse complement.
CCTTTTTTCCGCTGACTCGCTCGGTCTCCTCGACGAGGAAGAGGTTGGCGGGCTCGCTGACCGCGATGGTCAGGACGTTGTCGATGCAGTAGAGCGGCAGCACGCCGTGCGAGTCGATGAACTCGCGCGGCAGGAGGTCGATGACGTGCGGATCGGCGACGCGGGGCGTGATGCGCGCGAAGGGGACGTTATAGGACTGCGCGAGCACCTCGACGACGACGTGCTCGGGGGCGAAGCCGAGTTCGACGATGATCTCGCCGAGGAGTTTGGAGTGCCCCGATGAGGACTGCTCCTCGAGCGCCTGGCGGAGTTGGTCGGCGGAGAGGTGCCCCAACTCGACGAGGCGGTCGCCCAGTTGCAGTTTGGCGGCGGCGGGCCTCGCGGCGGGCGTCGTCGGAGCGGATGGGGTGCTCATCGCAGGCTCCTCACGGCGCTCTCGACGGTCGGGTGGGCCTCGAAGGCGAGGTCGAGCCGCGTCAGCGCGAGAATGCGGGTGAGCACGTCGTCGGGTCGGAGGAGGCGCATCTGGCCACCCGATTCGCCAAGCGACTCTTGGAGCCGGAGCCAGGATTCGAGTCCGGCCGAATCGACGAACTCGAGGTTCTCGCAGTCGATCATGATGTGCTTGACGCCCGCGCTGCGCCGCTCGGAGGCGACGCGCTTGAAGTGCTCCACATCGTCCGAGGTGTAGTCGCCGGAGAGGGTGAGCACGCCGACCGTTTCGTAGTCCTGATGGGAAATCTTCATGCGGCGATGCCTCCGAGATCAGGCGCGCTCGCGCCGCGGCGGAAGCGCATGCTGCGATCCCCCGAGTTGCTCTCGGCCTGGTGCTTCTCGACCAGTTCGTCGTAGCGCGCCAGGTCGGCCTTCACGAAGGATTCGACAAGTTCGGGATCGAACTGCGTGCCTGCGTTGTCGTTGAGTTCCTCGAGGACGCGCTCGCGCGGCATGGCGGCGCGATACGTTCGGTTGCTGCTCATCGCGTCGAAGGCGTCGACCAGTCCGATGATGCGCGCCATGAGCGGGATGTCGTTCCCCATGAGTTTCTTCGGGTAGCCCCGGCCATCGAATCGTTCGTGGTGATAGAGAACTCCTGGGAGGAGGTCCTCGAAGAGCGGGATATCCCGGAGGATCTGGTAGCCGATCTCCGGGTGCTCCTTGATGAGGGCGAACTCCTGCTCGGTCAATCGTCCGGTCTTGCAGAGGACGGCCTCGGGGACGCCGATCTTGCCGACGTCGTGGACGATGCCTGAGATGCGGATTCGTTCGACGGCCTCGTCGCTGAGGCCGTGCGCCGCGGCGAGGGCCGCGGCGAGTTCGGCGACGCGCTCCGAGTGACCGCAGGTGTACGGGTCCTTGGCGTCGATGGAGGAGGTGAGGGCTTCGAGCGTGCCGACGAACATCAGTTGCTGGTCGTCGTACAGGACGGCGTTATCGAGAAGGATGGTGAGGTAGGCGGCGGCGGCCTCGAGCAGTTTGATGTCCGGGCTGCTCACGTTTTGGTCGTCGCCCTTCTTTCCGCCCGCGAAGACGGCCGCCACCACGGTGCTCTCGCGGACCACCGGGTAGATCAGCAGTTGCGAGTGACCGGGCGCCAGCGGGCTGTGATCTTCCGGGAGGAGCACGCGTTCCTTGTCGAGCGGGAGTTCGCCGAGCAATCGCGCGGTTTCGTCCTGGAGTTGGGGCATCGGGCATGGCGGCTGGCCGCAGAGTTTCAGTCTGCCCGCCATGGCGCGGGTCAGTCTTCGATCGGCCGCGAATCGCACCCCGATCCACTCGTACGGCAGCGTCTTCTGGAGTTCTTCGCACGCGAGCGCGACGAATTTCTGAGGATGCGCCAGTTGGTTCATCGACCGGCCGAGCGTCTGGAGCAATGTGACCGCCTCGTACGATTCCGCGAGTCTGAGGGTGAACGCGGCGATCGAGGCGTTGTCGAGAGCGATCGTTTCGAGGTCGGCCTGGCTCCAGCCGAGGCACACGGCGATACGCTCGACCACGGCGCCCGGGAACACCGCGAGCGCGCTGAGCGCGGCTCGCACGGTGGGGCAGTCCATCGACTCCGCCTCGCAAACCTCGGACAACCATTCGGAGCAGAGCAACTCCGGCCCGAGCACGGCGGCGGCGATGAAGGCGCGACGCCGGCGCCGCTGGGATTCGACAACCGGGATCAACGAGAATCCATCGGCGCAGGCGGCGATGCCCGGCG
>JAGVLZ010000260.1 GCA_020054055.1 Phycisphaerales bacterium | reverse complement strand
CGGCGTCATCGCCTGGGGCGCCATCCCACCCTTCATCGTCACCCTCGCCGCGATGCTGATGGCCCGCGGATTCGCTTTCATCGCCTGCGACGGCCAGCCCGTCTACGAACTCCCCGCAAGCCTCCTCTACTGGGGACGCGGCTTCGTCGCCGAGGGAGTCGTCGGCCGCCTGCTCCCCGTTCCCGTCCTCATCATGCTCATCATGTACGCCCTCTTCGCCTTCATGCTCAACCGCACCATATTCGGGCGCGAGGTCATCTCCGTCGGCAGCAACGAGGAGGCCTCGCGCCTCGCGGGCATCCCCGTCAAACGCACCAAACTCCTCGTCTACGCCATCACCGGCGCGGTCTGCGGCCTCGTCGGACTCCTCCACGACGCCAAACTCATGGCCGGCGACCCGAAGGTCGGCGAGATGTGGGAACTCAACGTCATCGCCGCCGTCGTTGTCGGCGGAACCAGCCTCTTCGGCGGGCGGGGCGCCATGACCGGCACGCTCATCGGCGCCCTCATCATCGGCGTCCTCAACAACACGCTGAACCTCATGCACGTCGAGCATTTCTGGCAGAAGGTCGCGCTCGGCGCGGTCATCCTCGCCGCCGCCATGGCCGACGCAGGTCTTCGCCGACTGGAAGGATCAAGAACATGAACATCACCGCCAATCTGTTCGCCGCAACGCGGCGCGCGAATGTTGCCAGAGGCCGCGAGTCCTCGAGCGCGCCTCTGGAATCGAACCGCACGCCGAGTAGTGCCCCGGCAGGGGCACGCGTGCTCATGATTCCCTTGAGCGCACTCCTTCTGGCCGCTTCAATCACTCTTGCTGCTGATCCGCGACCGGCTCCAATGTTCGACCTCTCCAAAGAGCGCGTCCTCTACTGCGTCGGCTACGCGCACCTCGACACCCAGTGGCGCTGGGACTACCCCACCACCATCGACCGCTTCATCAAGGACACCCTCGACCAGAACTTCGCCCTCTTCGACACCCAGCCCGGCTACGTCTTCAACTTCACCGGCTCCGTCCGCTACCAGATGATGAAGGAGTACTACCCGGAAAAGTACGAGCGCCTGAAGAAAGAGATCGCCGCCGGTCGCTGGTTCGTCTCCGGCTCCTCCGTCGACGAGGGGGACGCCAACGTCCCCTCACCCGAGTCGATCATCCGCCACGTCCTCCACGGCAACAACTTCTTCCGTCGCGAGTTCGGCAAGGAGAGCATCGACTTCATGCTCCCCGACTGCTTCGGCTTCCCCGCATCCATGCCCTCCATCTGGGCCCACTGCGGCCTCAAAGGCTTCTCAACCCAGAAACTCTCGTGGGGCTCCGCCGTCGGCATCCCCTTCAAGATCGGCGTCTGGGAAGGGCCCGACGGCAACAGCATCATCGCCGCCCTCGACCCCGGCCCCTACGTCGGCGCGATCAAGGGACGCGTCGACACCAACCCCGAATGGGCGAAGCGCGTCGAGGACAACGGCGAGCGCTTCGGCGTCTTCGCCGATTACCACTACTACGGCGTGGGCGACCAGGGGGGCGCGCCGCACGCGGAGGATGTCAAGAACTACCTCGCCAGCATCAACAACCCCGACAGTAAAATCAAGATCGCCCTCACTTCCTCCGACCAGATGTACAAGGACATCACGCCGGAGATGAAGCAGCGGCTGCCGCGGTACAAGGGTGATCTCCTCCTCACCGAGCACTCCGCGGGCACCCTCACCAGCCAGTCCTACATGAAGCGCTGGAACCGCATGGCGGAGAACCTCGCCGACGCATCGGAGCGCGCGAGCGTGTGGGCGTGGTGTATCGGCGGCAGGTCCTACCCGCGCGAGCATCTCGAAACATCCTGGACCCGCCTCCTCGCCAACCAGATGCACGACATCCTCCCCGGCACAAGCATCCCCCGCGCCTACACCTACTCGTGGAACGACCTGATCATCGCGATGAACGGCTTCGCGCAGGTCCTCCAGAACTCGATGGAAGCCGTCGCCGACACTCTCGACACAAACGTCGAAGGCACGCCGCTGGTCGTCTTCAACTCACTCGCCATCGAACGCGAGGATGTGGTGGAGGCCGAAATTCAGTTTGATGCCCCGCTCCCCGCAGCGGTGCGCGTCTTCGGCCCGGATGGCACGGAAACGCCGAGTCAGGAAATCGGCCGCAAGGACAAGTCGATCAAGGTGCTCTTCATCGCCCGCGTCCCCTCCGTCGGTGCGGCCGTCTTCGACGTGCGCCCCGCCGCCGAGCCCTTCGCAGGCGAAGGCCTCACCATCACCGACCGCACCATCGAGAACGAACACCTCAAGATCACCATCAACGATGCGGGCGATGTATCAAGCGTGATCGATCGCGCCTCCGGCGGCAGCCGAGAAATTCTCGCCGCCCCCGCGCAACTCGTCTTCACCCACGAGAAGCCCCGCGACTACCCCGCTTGGAACATGGACTGGGCCGATCGCAAGAACCCACCCATCGGCTCGGTCGATGGCCCCGCCGCCATCCGCATCGTCGAACGCGGCCCCGTCCGCGCCACCATCGAAGTCCGCCGCGAATCCCGCGGCTCGATCTTCACCCAGCGCATCCGCCTCTCCCGCGGCGATGCGGGACGGATCGTCGAGTACGTCTGCGACATCGACTGGCAATCCGCCGAGTGCGCGCTGAAGGCGTCGTTCCCCCTCACCGACTCGAACCCCGTCGCCACCTACAACTGGGGCCTCGGCACCATCGAACGCGGCAACAACGAACCGACAAAGTACGAAGTCCCCTCCCACGAGTGGTTCGACCTGACGGATGCGGGAGGCACGCACGGCACATCGATCATCGAGAACTCCAAGTACGGCTCCGACAAGCCGAGCGACAATGAAGTCCGCCTCACCCTCCTCTATTCCCCCGGCGTCCGCCGCTCCTACCTCGACCAGCACAGCCAGGACTGGGGCCGCCATCAGATCACCTACGCTCTCTACCCACATGCGGGCGACTGGCGCGACGCCCTCACCGAATGGCGCGGCCGCCGGATGAACCAGCCGCTGCGCGTGTTCCAGGCGAGCAAACAACCCGGAACGGGAAGCCGTGAGGCATCGTTGCTGAGCGTGGACACGGCGCAGGTCGATGTTCGAGCCGTGAAACTCGCGGAGGATTCCGACACGATCATCGTCCGAGTGCAGGAACTCTGGGGACGCCCGGCTGGCGGCGCGCGCTTGGCCATGCTGGGCCGGATCGAATCAGCCGAAGAGGTCGATGGACAGGAGCGCGTCATCGGCCCGGCGACAATCGTGGATGGCCTGCTGGCGTTCGAGATGAACCCATACAGCATCCGCAGTTTCGCGCTGCGTCTGCAATCCCCGAGCGTCCGGGTCGCGCGCAATCCAAGCATGGCGAAGCTGCTTCGGGATGACCAGGATGTGCTCACCTCCGACACGGATCGCACGAAAGGGGCCTTCGACGCTGAAGGCCGGTCCATTCCGTCAGAAGAACTGCCACGGCGGATTCAGGCGGGAAGCGTCACATTCGAGTTGGAACGAGCCCCGTACGAGCGATGGAACGCTTTCACATGCCAAGGCCAGACACACAACTTTCTGGGTGATGTGGATTTCGACCGCCTTTCGCTCCTCATGGCCGCGGACGAAGACACCACCGGGACATTTGTTGTGGGCGGCCTCGCACAAACGCTGGATGTTCAATCCTGGACAGGCTACGTGGGCCAATGGGAGGACCGCGTCTGGGACCGCGAGTTCGGGGAGATCGACTTCCGCTGCGAGGGGCACGTCACCGATATTCGCCCCGCGTTCATCAAGCGCGCCCCGATCGTCTGGTTCAGCACCCACCGCCATCATCCAACGAAAGGGAACGAGGCGTACAAGTTCTGTTACCTGTACCGGTACGACCTGCGCGTTCCGCCCGAAGCAACATCCATCACATTCCCAGACAACCCGAAGATCAAGATTCTGGCGATGTCCGCAACCAACGGCGGCCCACCCCCCCTCCGCCCCGCCGCCCCCCTCTACGACGACTTCACCGACCGCGAGCCGGTCAAGTTCCGCTACCAGTATCCACCACCGCAGCCGCCGGTCCACGAGGGGGTCATCCCCATCGGAACCGCCGCCACCGAGCGCGCCGATTCCTTCGACGCCCTCACACTCCCCAAGCCGAGCAAGACCGACCTCGCCGACGCCGCGTCGAAAAATGACGTCGAGTTCATCGCCTTCCAGACGGAAAACGAGTTCCGCCCCCACCGCCGCTCCGGCATCGTTGATGGCCGCCTCCCCCGCCTCAACGACGGCGAGGTCGCCCAGAGAGACGACGACACCGAGCGCTGCATCTGGTACGACGAGGCGGGCCGCTTCTACGCCGACCTGAAAGAGCCTCGCCTCCTCAGCGCCATCACCACCTACTCCTGGCACAAGGACAGCCGCGCCCCGCAATACTTCTCCCTCTGGGGCTCGAACGCGGCCAAGATGCCCGACCCCGCCATCGCCGCCCACAAAACAGAGGGCTGGACCCTCATCGCCTCCGTCGACACCCGCCCCCTCGGCCAAGGCGGCGTCCACGCCTCGCGCATCACCGCCGACAACGGCCTTGGCACCTTCCGCTGGCTCCTCTTCGCGGTCGAGGACAACGGCCAGGGAACCTTCTTCACCGAGATCGACATCGAATGGGCCTTCGTTCGCCCCGCCACCGGCGGCCGCAAATAACCGCACGGCATGTCCACATCCGTGCGCTCATCTCGCAATATGCGCAACACGCCGCTGGACTTCGAGAACTCTCACTTCATAATCCCCCCGAACCTAAAATCTGAACTCTCAAACCTGAAATGCCTTCACCCCCCCTCCCATCCTCTCCGTGCGCCCCCGTGCTCTCCGTGGTAAATGCCCCCGCGCGAGCGCGCGCAAGCGCGCAGGACCGCGCACGACCGAACACCCAGCCCCGCCGCCGCGCGCTCCAATCGCCCTTTTCGCGCTCAAATGATGTCGATGCGGCACACATCACGACCCCCGCGCGCCGCGCCGCCATCCCCATCCTCCTCGCCCTCTGCTCCGCCGCCTCCGCCCACCCCATCCTCATCAACTCCGGCACCCTCGACATCTCCCCCACCGCCATCACCGCGCGATTCCCGATTACCCCCCACGACCTCGAGCACGCCGGCCTGAACCCCGACGACCCGGACGCCATCGCTGATTTTGCCGAAGAACTCTCCGGATCACTCGCCATCCTCACACCACTGGGCGAGCGCCTCAAGGTTGAATCAGTCAACATCGAGCCGGCATCAGCCGAGCACGAAGCGCGCAAACCACCCGAAGCCCTCATCGCCTACTCCCCGCCGCAATCCCTCACCTTCCTGACTTTCCAGCAGCGCACATCGCTCGACGCCCATCCCATCCGCCGCCAGTGGCAACTCGCCGTCCGCCGCGCCGAGAGCCGCGACGCGGACCCGATCAACCTCCGCCTCACAAGCGACGGCAACGTCGAAACCATCTGCCCCGCGCCGCATGACTCCTGCACCCACTTCGACCGCGAAGCGCTCACCTCGATCCGCCTCTTCATCAACGCCGACGCCTCCCCGCCGACGATCCGCGCGGAGATCCCCGCGCACCTCCTCGCGACCTGGCGCCCCTTCGACCTGCACAACCCCGACGTGATCGCGCCCGACGAATCCGAAGGCATGAGCGCCTCCATCGCCGACTGGGCCGAGCGCCAGGCGACGCTGACCCTCGACGATCAATCATCACCTCTCCACGCAGCGCGGGTTGAATGGCTCCTGCCGGACGGCGCCAACCCCACCGGCCCCCTCGGCTACTGGAGCGCCCGCGTCGCTTTCACCCTCGCACCCACGGCCCCCACCCCGCTCGAACGCGCCGAGTTCACCTGGCGCGGCTTCAACAGCGCGGTGATGAACGTGAGCGCGACGCTGACGCTCGGCGGCGCGCCGATCGAGCACCGGATGATGCCCGGAAGTTCGGTGGTTCAATGGAGCGCGGTTGACACGAAATGACCCGCAACGCTCGGGATGAGGCCGCCCCGCGACCGAATCCCGTGGTGGCGCCGAGCGCGCTCACCGCCTCCGCCGCCGCGGCGCTTCATCCCCTTCCTTGGCCTCATCCTGCTTCTCCGCCTCCCCCGGCGCTTGCAGCGTAAACGGCATCGGCTCCGTGTCGGGCGAATCGCTCACGCGCCACACCGCGCCGTCACGCATGTAGAGCGCACGCTGCTCATCCAGGTTCATCGGCCGAGCACCGATGCGCCCGAATACGGCCACCTGGTTCCCGGTCTCATCCACCGCCCGGTCGCGGTCCAGCCCCTTGCTCAACGCCAGCGCCTCGCCATGCGTCGGATACGTCGCGATCAGCCGCGGCGAAAGCGGCGGCGAGAACCCGCGGAAGTTCGGCGTCGAATCCGGCCCCATCAGCGACAGCACCCGCAGCCCGTTCCGACCATCAGCGACGTATGCAAACAGCGAAGCATTCGTCATCCCCGCCTTCACGTCTCGGCAGTCGTTCATCACCCCGCCCGCGTCGAACATCTGTTCCAGCAGAGGAGCCTCCGGGTTCGTCACGTCGACCATCGCCAGCCCCGCCGATCCCGCCGCGACCAGCGCGCGCGTCCGGCAGAGAT
>JAGVLZ010000044.1 GCA_020054055.1 Phycisphaerales bacterium | reverse complement strand
GCCCGAGCCGGCCAAGGCGCGGAAGTTCTTCGAGCGTGCCCGGGCGGTCCACGATTCGACCAACTACGAGTACGCGATGACGCTGTGGCTCCAGGGGCTGCGCCTCGATCCGACGAGCGTCGAGGGGCTGGAGTCGTACTGGAAGTCGGCGTCCGAGTTCATGAACAGCGCGGCCCGGCCGAAGGGGCCGACGAAAGACCAGGTCTCGGCTTTTTCTGGGAAGGAGCCGGTGGACCGCTTCCTGCTCGGCCTCTTGATGTGGTCGACCAAGCCGCTGGACTATTCGTCGGGGCTGAAGGCTTTCGAGTCGGCGGTGAAGATCGGGATGACGGATTCGGGGGCGTGGGTCGGGAAGCGCGTGCTGGGGATCGCGGGCGAAGACCCGAAGGCAAAGAAGGACCTGTTTGTTCAGTTGATGAGGTTGTTCCAGCAGGCCGGAGCTTTTGACCAGGCGGTGAACTCCGGCGAGATCGCGTGCCGGCTCGATCCAACGGATGCGCGGCTGGCGGCGGACGTGAAGAACCTCGCGGCCCAGGCGACGATGAAGAAGAGCGGGTACGAGGAGGGGACGGCGGTCGAGGCGGGGGCGTTCCGGCGGAACGTGAAGGACATTTCGGGTCAGCGCGTGGTCGAAGAGGAAGAGCGGATCGTCAAGACCGAAGAGGTGCAACTCCGCGCGATCGAGCGCGCGAAGGCGGATTACGAGGCGCGGACGAAGGACGTTTCGGCGATCCAGAAGTACGCGCGGCTATTGCTCGAGCGCGGTGCGGTTGAGGATGAAAAACTCGCGTATGCGATCCTGGTCCAGGGGTACAAGGAAACGGAGAACTACCGCTTCAAGGCGCTGGCGGGGGACCTGAATCTTCGCGTGGCCCGCCGACAGGTGCGCGAGATCCGCGAGGCGGCGAACGCGGACCCGACCAACGCCGAGAAGAAGATGCAGGCGTCGAAGGTCGAACGGCAGTTGTGCGAGATGGAGGTCAAGGAGTTCGAGGAGCGGGTGGTCCACAACCCCACGGACCTCCAACTGCGCTTCGAGTTGGGTCAGCGGCTGCTCCAGATCGGGCAGGATGAGAGGGCGATCGAGCAGTTGCAGCAGGCGCGCGGCTCGCCCGGCATCCTGACGCAGGTGCTGATGGGGCTGGGCGTTGCGTTCGGGCGGCTGGGTTGGCTGGACGAGGCGGAGCAGTCCTACCGCGAGGCGATCGCCAGCCATCCGGTGCTGACCGACGACCTGGCCGCTGAGTTGCGGTACGGGTTGATGGAAGTTCTTCAGCGCAAGGGGACCGACGGGCGCGACGCGGCGGCGGCGGACGAGGCCTTCAAGTTGGCTGCGGGGATCGCGGTGCAGCGGATCGGATTCAAGGACATCCGCGCGCGTCGCCAGCAGTTGCAGGACCTGGTGAAGTCGCTGAAGCAGTGAAAGACATTTCACCGCAGAGGCGCTGAGGACGCAGAGGAAGACAGAAAAGACCCACAGTGAGGGGTGGCCGGAAAATCTGCGTTCAGAGTTTCGGGCGGTCGTCGTCCTCGAAGTCGAAGTCGAACTCGAAGATGCTGCTGTCGTCGGTGCCGGGCTTGCCGCCGAGGGCCGGCGGCGGGGATGAAGACTTCGTGATGGTTTCCTGGAGTCCCGAGTCGTAGGGTGAGGCGGCACGCGAGTTGGGGTTGCCGTGAGGCGGGGTATCGATGAGGACGCTCTCATCATCGTCATCGTCGCCGACGGGCTGCGCGATCTTCGCGGGCTTGCCATCGATGCGGACGGTCATGGTGAAGGAGCCGACGCCGAGGCGGTCGCCCGGGCCGAGTGTGGCCTGCTTGACGCGCTCTTTGTTCTTGAACGTGCCGTTGGAGGAGCCGAGGTCGCGGACGCTGAGCGATCGTCCATCGTGGACGAGTTCGCAGTGATCGCGCGAGACGCTGGGGAGGGGGATGCGGAGTCCGGCGTCGGGGCGTCGGCCGATGACGTAGCGTCCCGGGCCGACGTTGATTTCCTTCGTCGATCCGTCCTGCTTGAAGATGACCAGTTTGACGTCCATTCGAGATCGGCTCCACGACGTGACAGGGAGACCGCGACAATGGTCGGCGGGCGGTTTGGGCCGCGGCGTCAACGGTTCTATTGTAATCCTCTTCGGCGGTTGGGGCATCGGCGGTTCCGCCGACCCTTGGAAATCGCGGGTGGCGGCACCTTGGCGGCCCCTCGAACACTGGAAAGTCGGCCCCCGCATGAGCGCCACGTCGGTTTCACTGAGACAACGGAGCGGGCCATACGTCACGGCGGAGGCGCGGCTCGGCGCGATCGATGGGATGGTGGGATCGCTCTATATCCATGTGCCCTTCTGCTTCCACAAGTGCCACTACTGCGATTTCTATTCGTTCGTGGATACGCAGGATCGGCAGGGAGCGTTCGTTGAAGCGCTAATCCTGGAACTCCGTCGGCTGGCGGAGTTCGCGAACTTCGATCGGGTGACAGGGGTTGTGCGCCCCGACCAGCCGCGCATCGCGGTCGCCCGCACGGCTTGCCCGTCGGAGCACGGGACAAGCCGTGGCACCCATGTTGGTGGTTCGCGCCCGTCACTCCAAACGATCTTCGTCGGCGGTGGGACGCCGAGTTTGCTGCGGGTGGAGTTGTGGGAACGGTTGCTGGCGGCGTTGCATGGATCGTTCGCGCTGGATGCCGGGGGGGAGTTCACGGTGGAGTGCAACCCGGAGACGGTGACGCCTGAACTGATCCGCGTCCTGCGCGTGGGCGGAGTGAACCGGGTGAGCGTCGGGGCGCAGTCGTTCGAGTCGCGGCACCTGAAGACGCTCGAGCGCTGGCACGACCCGGCGAATGTGCAGAGGGCGCTGCGCCTCGCGGCGGAGGGCGGGATCGAGCGGCGGAATGTGGACCTGATCTTCGCGGTGCCGGGGCAGACGATGGGGGAGTGGCGCGCGGACCTGGAGCGGGCCCTGGCGCTCGATCCGGGGGTGGAGCATCTGAGTTGCTACGCGCTGACGTACGAGCCGAACACGGCGATGACGCAGCGGATGAAGATGGGGCAGTTCATTCCCGCGCCGGAGGAACTGGAAACGGAGATGTACCGGCTGACGGTGGCGATGCTGCGCGATCGGGGATTCGAGCGGTACGAGGTGAGCAACTTCGCGCGAAACGGAGCGGAATGTCGGCACAACATGGCGTACTGGCGGCACAGTCAGTGGTTGGCGGCGGGGCCATCGGCGTCGGCGCACGTCGCGGGGGCGCGGTGGAAGAACGTGCCGAGGCTGACGGAGTGGATGGAGGGAGTGAACGCGAGCGGGGGGCTTTCGCCGGTGGTCGATCTCGAGGAGCCGGATGCTCGGCGGGCGCTTTCGGAGCAGATGATGCTGGGGCTGCGGATCGCGGAAGGGTTGGATGCCGGAGCGGTGATGGCGGAAGCGGCACGGCTTGGAGTGGATGAACGGTTGCGTCGCGTGGTGAGAAAGTATGAGGCTGGCGGGGCGCTCAAAGAAGTCGATGGGCGGTGGGTGCTGACCGATGCCGGGTTTTTGATCGCTGACTCGATCGCCGCGGAGATGATGGCGGCGGTGCGCAGTGTTGCGTAGGCGAACGAACGCACCGATTCGCCGCGGACGGCGGATCGGTGGCACGATTCTCACGGGCGAGCCAGCCGATCAGAGGTAGAAGGGTCGCGGCGTCTTCGCGTCGGCGGGGATGATGTGGACCGTCCCGTTCTTCCAGAGGACGGTGCCATCGCAGAGGGCGAAGAGGGTGTCGTCCTTGCCTCGGCCGACCATGAAGCCGGGCTTGCGCGGGACGCCGCGCTGGCGCACGATGATGGAGCCGCAGTTGGCCTGCTCGCCGCCGTAGAGTTTGACGCCGAGGTATTGGGGGTTGGAGTCGCGGCCGTTCTTGGTTGAACCCTGGCCCTTTTTGTGTGCCATAGCGGTCGTCCTTCGGTCTGTCTCCGGGCCTTGGAAGGGTCCCTGGAGGGGGGAGGAGTATAGCGAGGGGTCAGCGGAGAATCCAACGGTCCTTGGTTCGGTTCAGGGGGCGGCCCGAGGTGGGGTCGAGGCGGCCGGTGCCCTCGTGGACCAGCATCAAGGTCTTGCGGAGGACCACTTCCTCGCCGTTGTCGGGGCGGGCGATGGTCTTGGTCTCGCCCGAGAAGCCCATCGCGTAGACGGTGTACTCGCCGGCGGTCATGTCCGGCGCGGGCCAGACGACCAGCCCCTCGCGGGCGTTCTCGTCCCCCTGGAGGAGACGGCCCTGGACGTTCAGGTCGTTCTGGAGGAAGGGGTTGTCGACTCGGCGGAGGAGGTTCTGCACCACGGCGTGGGGGACATCGCGGCCGGCGCGGACGATCTGGCCGTTGTCGGTGGCGAGCTCGAACCACGGGGCGAAGTCGCGGTCTTCGCCGGTGTTGTTGAGGACCTTGTAGGTCATGTAGAGATAGGCGCGCGGGCCGACGCCATCGGCGTCGATGACGGCGACGCGGAGATCGCCCGGTTCGATGCGGAGTTGCCAGCGGCGCGGAACCGCTTCGGGCTCGGGGGCGGCCAAGGTGACGAGGCCTGGGGCGGTGAGCGATGTCAGGGCGACCGCCGCCGCGAGCACAAATCGGAGCCGTTTTGCCGCTGAGTCGAGCACGCTGAGTCTCCTCGGGGGTGGGGTCGTTGGCGTTAGTGTAATACGGGCGGGTCGGCGGGTGGCTGCGGGGATGTTCCCCGAGGCGGCCGAATGGGGGTGGGGCGCGGGCATGACGGATGAAACCGGCACATCCAGCAGGCACCCATCGTTTCGGGTCGCGCGTGTGCCGGAACGGCTACGCTCGGCGGCGGCGAAACGGCTGCTGGGGCCCGGGCGCGGGACTTCGGAGTCGGCACGGCATTTTTTGAGCGCGGCTCAGACTCACGGCATTGACCTGACCCACTTCTGGGCGACGCTCAAACCGAGCGGGGATGCGGTTCGGCACGTCTGTCTTGCCGTCGTGGGGCCCGGGCGCTCGGCGATGACGTTCACCTCGACTCCGACGAATCAGGCTGAGGAGAGGGAGATTTCGGCGTTGGTCGGCGCTGCGCTGAGCCAGGTTTCGGGTGTCCAGTTAGCACAGGCGCTTCTGGAGGTCGACGAGCAGGCGTCGCGGGCGGCGTTGGTGGGGGCGGGATTCAGCGATGTAGGGATTCTGGCCTACATGCGCCGACCGACGCCGAGCAGGTGGGATGGGCTGGCGCGCCATTCAGTGTGGCCCGAGGGCGTTTTCGTGAGGCGTTACCAATCGAACGACGATGGGCAGTTGATTGCCGGACTCGATCGGTCGTACGCGGGCACGCTCGACTGTCCTGAGTTGTGCGGGATGCGAGAGACGGCTGACGTGCTCGAGAGTCATCGCGCGGCGGGTCGTTGGGACCCCGCTCATTGGTGGGTCGCGGAGCGCGACCGCAAGATCGAGGGGATGCTGCTCTTCAACCCAAGCCCTGAAATGGGGAGCATCGAACTGGTGTATCTGGGGCTTTCGCCCTCGCTGCGCGGGACGGGTATCGGTCGAAGATTGCTCGAGCATGGTCTGGCGCACCTCGTCGGACGGCCTGAATCTCAGGTTACTTGTGCGGTGGACGAGCGGAACGAGCCGGCGCTGCGTCTGTATCGTCGCGCGGGGTTCGAGGAGTTCGCGCGGCGCGTGGCGCTCGTGAAACCGGTGGCGCGCGGTGGAAAATCGGCGGCGAGCCGCGTGTGATGCGGGAGTCCGTGAGTTATCCACGCTGTTCCACAGCGCGACGCGCCGATCGTGGATGAAGAAGTTGTAATTATTTTTTTCGCGCGTGGCGCGGCGTGAGACGGGATCGGCGCGATCGAAGCGCGAAGTGGAGTTGACGCGCTCCGAATGCGCGATACCTTCCACCCGCGGCCAACGGAATGCCGCTGATCGAGACGACCCGCGTCGCGCACCGCCGAGTGATTCCGGGCGGCCGCGACGATGAATCCCACGCGATGCACCAAGCCTTTCGGCCGTGGTGAAACTTCACCCGGGGGGTGTCGGTGCGCGCCGGAGCGGGTTCGCTCGATCATGGGAACGGACTCGCTGACATCCAGCGTCGCCCCTGTCGTCGCGCTCATGTCGATTCGGGGTCCGGGCTCTTTGATCAAGGACGAACAAACGGTGCCATTCACGATCGGAGATCGTTCGGTGTGCGGCCGCATCGTCGATGGCACGCGCCAGGATGTCGGTCAGGCACGCTTTGACCGCTATTTCGGGTGTACGAGGCTGGAGCTCGCGACGGGGATGCTCCGCGTCGCGGTGCCGAGCGAGATGTACGCGAAGTGGCTGAGCGGGCGGTTCGGCGAATCGCTGCTCCGCGTGGCGCGGCGGGAGACGGGGGACAAGGAACTGCGGCTCGACTGGCTGGTGGACGCGTCGATGCCGGAGGGAGGGCTGGCGGAGAAGAAGGGTATGTCGCCCGAGGCGGCGCCGGCGCGTGAGCGGCCGCGAGCCGTGGTGACGCTGAGGCCTTCTTCGAGCAAGTCGGTGGTGAATCGGTACTCGCTTGATGACTATGTCGTGGGGGATGGGAATCGCCTCGCGTTCGCGATGGTGTCGCGCCTGGCGGACATGTCGGCGTCGCCCCCGGCGAAGATGCTGTTCGTACACGG
>JAGVLZ010000079.1 GCA_020054055.1 Phycisphaerales bacterium | reverse complement strand
GCGGCCATCAGCCCCGCCGCGCCCGCCCCGATCACCGCGATGTCCGCGTGGTCCTCGCTCACGCGCCGAGTGTAGGTCCCCGTCACGCGCCACTACACTGATTGCATGGACATCCTCATCATCCTGGTCCTGCTCGTGTTCAACGGCGTCCTCTCGATGTCGGAGACCGCGATGGTCTCCTCGCAGCGCATACGACTCAGGCAGCGCGCGGACGCGGGACACCGCGGCGCCGCCGTCGCACTCGTCGTCTCCGAATCGCCCACCCGCTTCCTCTCCACCGTGCAGGTCGGCATCACCCTCATCGGCATCCTCATGGGCGCGGTCGGCGAAGCGGCCATCGCCACCGATGTCCGCCGCGCACTGGCCGGGATCCCGGAACTCAAGCCGATCAGCCAGCCCCTCTCCATCGGCGTCGTCGTGCTCGGGATCACCTTCCTCTCGGTCGTCCTGGGCGAACTCGTGCCCAAGCGCCTCGCGCTCATGGCGCCGGAAGCGATCGCCTCGGCGTTGGCCATCCCGTTGCGCCTCCTCTCAAGAGTGACCTCGCCCCTCGTCTCGCTCCTCACCGCCACCACCGACCTCCTCCTCCTCCCCGTGCGGGGCCGCGTCTCGCGCAACGACACCGTGACCTCCGAAGAGATCAACATCATGGTCGAAGAGGGGGCGCGCACCGGCGAGTTCGGCCCGGAGGAACGCCGCCTCATCGAACGCGTCCTGCACCTGGGCGACCAGCGCATCGACGCCCTGATGGTCCACCGAAC
The DNA here is from genome assembly GCA_020054055.1 of Phycisphaerales bacterium. Lineage (GTDB taxonomy): Bacteria > Planctomycetota > Phycisphaerae > Phycisphaerales > UBA1924 > JAEUIV01. Next base: position 2,616 of record JAGVLZ010000079.1, on the reverse strand, counting down.
TGAGATGACCTGGATGGACATCGCCACACCCCTCGAAAAGGCACGCAAGATGGCCCGCGCATCCGTCCTGTCGCACTTCCCCGTGTGCAAGGGCACCGTCGATCGAATCGTCGGCGTGGTCGGGCTGCGCGACCTGCTTCCGGGCGAGGGCGCCGGGCCGACCGACCTGAAGTCGATCGCCAGGCCGCCCGTGTTCGTCCCGGAGTCGGCGCCGGTGCTGCGCGTCCTCGACCGGTGCCGTCAGGCGCAGACCCCCGCCGCGTTCGTCGTCGATGAGTACGGCGCCGTCCAGGGCGAGGTGACGGTCGAACGGATCCTCGACCGACTCGTCGGGCGCGTCTGGAGCGCCGAGCCCGCGAACCCGCCCGCTACTCGTAGTTGAACGTCACGTTCGACGTTCCCGCGGCGGTCAGTGCTTCCTTCGTCTTTTCGCGCGAGCGGATGTAGCGCTGGTTCTCGTCGGTGATGGTGACCATCGGCCGCTTCTTGTCCACCTCGCGCGTCACCCAGTACTTCTCGATCATCACGTCGAGCGCCTGGATGAAGAGCGAGACATCGGACTGCTCCCCTCCCTCCGCCCCCGTCCCGCTCGAGCGCACGATCTGGTAGAACGCGTCGATGATCTCCTTGCCGTCCGAGGTCCGCTCGAGCACCTTGACCACCGCGCCGTAGATGCCGACGAGCGGCAGTTTCGCCTCGCCGCGCTCCCAGCAGTCGAGCGCCCGGACCTCCCCGTTCTCGAGGTGCCCGACCTTGCCGCGCGTCGCCCCGCGCGTGTTCAACTTGAAGACGTTGTGGCCGCTGACCTGGTACCCCACCTTCTTCGCCCCCGACGGATCGAAGCGGTCGAGGATCTGCTTGGCCGACGCGACATCGAACGAGCCGAACGAGGGGAGACCGAGACTCTCCGAAATGAAGCCCCCCTGCGCCAGCCACGCCCACGCCTTCTTCGGGTCGAGTTTCAGCCCCGCCTCGGCCGCGATCCGCGAGCAGTTCTCCTGCAAGTCGGTGAAGCACCCGTTGGCGGAGTACCAGTACTGCCCGAAGCGGATGTGCTGGCCGATGTTGGTGCGGTGACGCTCGTTGTAGCGCCCGCGGAGCCACGCGCCGTCGATGTTCCCGCGATCAAGTTCGAGGATGGTGTACGCGGCGTCGCGCGCGGAAGAGTGCGTCAAAGACAGGCCTGCCGCGAGGATCGGATCGGCGAACCCCGCCGCCTCGCCCACCAGGAACCAGTTCTCACCCACCAGACGATCCGCCAGTTGCGACCAATCCTTCGTCGCTTCGAGCTTCATCTCACGCGTGCCCTTGGCGATCAGCGACGCAATCTGCGGCTGAGAGTGCAGCGCTTCGAGGTACAACTCCTCCGCTTCCTTGCCCGACTTCTTGAAGTGCTCGGCCGGCGTGATCAGCCCGACGCTCGTCCGCGTCGGCCCGAGCGGGATGAACCAGACCCAGCCGTAGGGAAGCGAACGCACCTGCACGCGCGTGCCCCCCACGCCGATGTTCTCCGCCCACTCCGCGTTCTGCCAGTAGTCCCAGATCGCGACGTTCTTCAACTCTTCCGTCACGTCCACGCCCACCCCCAGCGCGCGCCGGAAAAGGTTCACATTCCCGGAGGCGTCGATGTACCAGCGCGCGGTGAGTTTCTGCCCGTTGTCGAGCATGACCCCCGTCACGCGGTCCCCCTCGGTCAGAACCTCGCGGACGAGCGTCCCCTCGCGCGCCTCGACGCCCAGCGAGCGCGCATGGTTCAGCAGGAGTTCGTCGTAGATCGCGCGATCGACCTGAAACGCGGTATAGCGGCGCTGCCCCGCGAACTTCGCGGGGCGGGGCTCGTCCTTCCACTGCTCCACGGGATAAAAGTCAAAGTCCCACTGGTCCGCGTCGCGCCCCCAGGTGTACGACGCGCCGAGCTTGATCGGGAACCCCGCCGCCTCGACCTTGTCCCAGCACCCCATCTCGTCGAGGATCGGGCTGATCGAGGGCAACTGGCTCTCGCCGATGTGGTCGCGGGGGAACTTCGCCTTCTCCAGCACGAGCACGCGCAGGTTCGGGTTGTACTTCTTCAGGAACGTGGAAGCGGTCGCTCCGCCCGGCCCGCCCCCGACGATGATGACATCGTAGGGGCACGCGCTGTTCGGAGTCACTATTCCTTTGCCGTCGGACTGCATTGAACTCACTCCAGTCGTTGAACGATCCGGGCCGAACCGCGAGGGCACGGGCTACAACCCTACGCGCCGAGGCCCCGAATGAAAAGCCCGATGGCATCCGGCTCCGCGGCCGATCCTCAGAGGGCTTTGTTCGGTCACTCCGCCGATCGAATGAAGGAAAGCGTCGGGACCGGGGGGGTGCTCAGAAGGCTCTGGAAAGGTCCGTGAACGCCCTCCCAAGGCTTGGCCACATAACGATCCCCCAGATCACCACCGGGAGGCCCGCCGCCGATGGATTGGAGAGGACGAAGACCGTGTACGCCACATTGAAGACGACGCGCGGCCCGGTGCCGAGCCCGAGCGTGTTCTCAGGCGCCAGAACCGCCGGGTATTGAGCAATCAGCCACGCGGCCAGGAGCGCCATGCCCACGAGCGCGGCCGCCCCAAGGACAAGAGCGACAAT
>JAGVLZ010000364.1 GCA_020054055.1 Phycisphaerales bacterium | reverse complement strand
GCCTCGCGGCTCTGGTCATGGTCGGCAAAACGCTCGACGAGCTCGGTGTGAAAGACGAGGTAGTGCCCAAACACTTCTCGATCAAGGAGAGCGTGTTCCCGTTCAGCAAGTTCCCCGGCGTGGACATCATTCTGGGGCCGGAAATGAAATCGACCGGTGAGGTGATGGGTATCGACGACAGCTTGCCGATGGCGTTCGCCAAGTCGCAGATGGCCGCGAGTTCGCCGCTGCCCGCGACGCGATGTCCACCCGATCCGTCGAAGCGCGCGCCCCGATCGTGAAGCCGCTGGACGTGCTCGTCCAGCACCTCGTCACCGCGGCGCTCGGCGGCGGATTCGAGTCCGAATCCATGTTCGACGAAATCCGATCCGCCTACGCCTATCGCACGCTCACACGCGAAGAATGGGACTGGTGCATCGACTTCATCACCCGAGGCGGCCCCTCCCTCGTCGCCTACCCGCGCTTCGCCCGCGTCCAAAGCGAAGGCCCGCGCATCGTCGGCGCATCCACCATCATCGAACGCGCCCACCGACTCAACATCGGAACCATCAGCAGCGACACCTCCATCCGCGTGAAGTACGTCAGCGGCAAAGCCCTCGGCACCATTGAAGAGTCCTTCATCGCCCGTCTCGCACCGGGCGATCGCTTCGTCCTGGGCGGAAAGCCCCTCGAACTCGTCCGCGTGCGCGAGATGACCGCGCACGTCCGCCGCGCGAAGAACCTTCGAGGCGCGGTGCCCCGATGGGAAGGAGGGCGTTCGCCACTTTCCACCCAACTCGCGCACGCCGTGCGCCGGATGCTCGCGAATCCCGCGACCGACGCCCCCGAGATGCAGACCATCGCCCCGCTCCTCGAACTGCAACGGCACTGGTCGCACATCCCCTCGCCCGACGAACTGCTGATCGAATCGCTCGAATCGAACGACGGCTTCCACGTCTTCCTTTTCCCCTTTGAGGGGCGGCTCGTACACGAAGGCCTCGGCGCGCTCGCCGCGCACCGACTCACGCGCGACAGGCCGCGCTCGATCACCGTCTCCGGCAACGACTACGGCATCGAACTCCTCTCCGACCAGCCGCTCCCGACGGACGAGCCGGCGTGGCGGCGCATCCTGGCCCTCGACCACCTGCTCCACGACCTCCTCTCCTGTCTGAACTCGACGGAACTCACCCGTCGGCAGTTCCGCGACATCGCGCGCGTCGCCGGGCTGATCGTTCCCGGTTTCCCGGGCGCCGGCAAGAGCACGCGGCAGGTGCAAGCCTCGAGCGAACTCTTCTTCGATGTCTTCACCGAGTTCGACCCGCGGAACCGCCTCCTCGAACAAGCACGCCGCGAGGTGCTCCAGCAGCAACTCGAGGTCGGCCGCATCACCGACGCCCTCACGCGCCTGGCGGGCCAGCGGGCGATCATCGTCACTCTCGATCAACTCTCCCCCCTTGCATTCCCCCTGTGGGCCGAGGGACTCCGCACCCAGCACGTCACAAGCGAATCGTGGAGCGACCGCGTTCGGAAAATGGCGATGGTCCTGGAACGATTCGCCGGCTGATCCGCTTCGCCACTGCCGAGCCGCCGCCGCGCTTTCGATGATGAACCCCCATCGGTCGCGGTTGCGATGAGCCGCCGGCGCGCCGCATCACAGCCATCACGCAACATTCACCACTTTTCATCACTTCCAACTATTGCCCCGTTCGATTGCGAATGTAGGTTGTAAGTCGTGATCGCCGCTGGGTTTGGGACGGTCGTGTTCGGTCGCACGGGACCATTTGTTCAAGCCATGCCGGAGGAGAGAGAGATGACGACGATGAGCAAGCCGCGAACCGGAGTCTCCCGCTCCCGGGCTCGCGGACTCTTCACAGCGATCCAGGCTGTGGGATGGCTCATCGTCGCGAACGTGCGACGCTCGGTTCGCAGGCCGAACTCCGTTTCGTCGGCCCTCCGGGGAGCGCGACCGTCCCACCCAACGGCTCATTGTCCCCCGCCGCTGAACTCACACCCCGCGTGAGAAGCAGCACAAACTCCCCACCCTCTCCGTTCGCGGGGGACAAAGGCGGTTCGCGTGTTCCCGCGCACGGGCCGCCATTCAAGCGAAACCTGGTCTCAGCAACTCGGTCCCATCCGCTGGAGGGCGTACCAGCCACACACCACGACAAGCGCCCCGAGCGCCATCAACCCCACGTCGGAGACCGCAGGCACACTCACCAGACCCATGATCTCCTCGGCATCGCCCGACGGCCCGAAGCCGACGAAATCGTCCGGCAGATTCGCCGCGACGCTGGGGTCGAGAACATCGCCGCCGACAAATGTCATCGGATCACCAATCACCGTGCTCGTCGCGGTAACGCGCACCGTCGCGCCATTATTGACGACGAGCGGCGCCGTTGACACCGCCGAGAAGGTCATCGTGTTAGCATTCGGAAACGCGCTCACCACAAAGGAGCCGAAAACATTGTCCGGGAGCGGACCGGCCAGCCCGTCGAAGCGCGCCACGATGTCCGGCAGGAAGAACGTGCTCGTCGGAACAAACGCCAGCCCCACCCCCGCACCGATCTGCACGCGGCAGCGCACGCTCACCGCTCCGAAATCACCCGGCGCGCCGGTGAGAGCGATCGTCCCGGTCATGAACGAAGCCACGCCAATCGCGATCGGCGGCCCCGCATTGATGTAGTCCGCGTATCCGCCGAAGGCGTTGAACCCGATGCCCCCCGCGGGAACCACCCCCACATTCAACGTCGGCAATGGCAGCGCGAGGATCCCGGCGCGCCCCATCCCCGCGACACCCGTGATGGTCGCGCTCGCCCCGTTCAACCCTGGAATCGCCCCGGCCGCCGGAGTTGCGAGCGTCACGGGAACATTGGCAACGAGCCCCCCCTGAATAAAGTTTGACGCCGTGGTCGCCCCAAGCGTCGGATACCCGCCGCCGTGCCCTGTTCCATCCGGTATTCGCTCGTGGCAGGCCCCGCCGCCGGGATCAACTGCCCATGACACACGCTCACGATCGCGCCGATGCCAACCGCCAGCGACGAAACCGCCGATCCGAGGACGTTGAAGCGCATGTCTCACCTCCTTGAAAAAGCGATCCCTTGATCCCCTTGACCCGGAAAGCCCGCCACACCCGCGAGACTCGATCCGCCCCAACGAGCAGGACTCGCAGGATGACTTGGAGTATGCATCACGCTCGCGCTCCGAGCAAGTGCGTTTCGGCAGGCAAATATTAACTAGGAATTCCGCCCATGTTGGGCCGCGACGAAAGCAATCCAGCGTGCGACTCGGCCAATCGCCGCTCCGTGCTCGCTTGTCGCCCCCCCGGCTCCAAATCGAATGGCTGGCGGCGGCCCTGCCACGAGCGAGAAAAAGTTGGCGGGTGCTTCTCCGCCCCGCGCTCTATACGCTCGCACTGGCTGACCTTTAGCGATCGCGACCGTCCCACCCCACGGCTCATCGTCCCCCGCCGCTGAACTTGCTCCCCGCGTGAGCACCAGCACCAACTCCCCACCCTCTCCGTTCGCGGGGGGTATGGGCGGTTCGTGTGTTCCCGCGCACGGGCCACCATTAATAACGAACCGTCAGGCTCGCCTGCGCCTGGTGCCACAGACCACGCCGAGAACGCCGACCAGCACCGCCCCGGGCGCGGGCACCAGACGGTTGATGAACTGCCCATCGACTCCCGCCTGGATCTGCATGAACCCGGCGCCGAGCGTCTTGTAGATCCCGATGCTCGTCGTGATGAGGTACTCCCCATCGCCCAGCAGCCACGCCGCCCGCGGCACCTGCTCGCCGAACGCATCCTTGATCCCCTGCGTGTTGATGAACCTCCGAAGCGTCATGTCCGAGTTGAAGTGGTACACCCCCTCGATCCCGTTCGCCCCGATCGTCGAAACCGCGAGCACGCTGTTATCCGCGAGCGTCTCGACCTGCTGCACAAAGTCGATCCCCGTCGCAAAGTTGGCGATGAACGATCCGTCCCCCGCATTCCGGCGTTCCACGCTGTCGGTGGTCGAGTTGCTGGTGAGGATGTTCCCCATGAACGGCGCGACATCGAAGTAACTCGCCGTCGTGTTCGGGAAGAACCCGGTGGGACCGCCGTTCGAGTCGTACACCGCGATCCCGCGTCGAGCCGTGTCCGACGTGAACACCGACAGGTACATCTTACTCCCGTCGAACCCGAACCCGCGGATATTGTCGAGGTTGCCCCCCGCCGGATGCGCCGTAATGCTGCCCTGAAAGTTGCGGTTCAGATCGAAGCGATGCACCGCGTCGGTGATCTGGTCCGACACCCACACCTGGTTGCCGACCTGCATCGCCTCCTTCGGCGTCGTGAACGCCCAACCCACCGCCCCGGCGTCCGTGATCCAGTTCAGATCGATCACCGAACCATCCGCCTCGCTGAACAGCATCACACGATCGCCCGCCCCGCTGTCGGGGATCATCAGGAACTGCCCCAAAGCGGGCGACGCGGCCGCGCTGAAAGCGCAACACAACACCAGTGATTGAACTCGACGCATGACTTCCTCCTTGTTCGGCCGCCCCTGTTCAGGGCGGGCGGGCATGACACCCCGCTCCAACAACCTAACCCGAGTCTGATCGCGGTCCAGTGCAAGTTCGCAAAAACAAGTCAGATTCGCGCGTTCGCCATGACACCGGCGAAACCGCAGTCTGCGAACGGACTGCGAACATTCGGGAGTTGTCCCTCGCTCAGCCAGGAAAGCCTGAAGAGAGTTTGGCGCCGGCATGTCCGAAGAAAGTTCGAGCAGAACGCCGCCGCGCAACACCGATCGCGGCCCGTCCCCTACGCCGCCCGCTCGATCGACGGTCGGTTGCACGACATCCACCTCGCGCACGTCTCGATCAGACGCTGCCGATCTATCGGCTTCGTGAGGTAATCGTCGCAGCCCGCGTTGATGCATCGCTGTCGATCCCCGCTCATCGCGTGCGACGTCAACGCCACGATCGGGCCGGTCCACCCCTTGGCACGCAGCAGGCTGGTTGCCGCGTACCCGTCCAACTCGGGCATCTGCATGTCCATCAGGATCAGCCCCACCGGGCGGCCCTCCTTCGCGGACTCGATCGCGGCTTCGACCGCGATCCGTCCATTCTCCGCCAGCACCACGTCCGCACCCGCCTTCTTCAAGTGGAACATGATGAGCCGCTGGTTGTCCGGCCCGTCTTCCGCGAGGAGCACCCGCCCCTCGACGGTCGTCACGCCCGATGAACCATCCGTCGAGACCGACGCGGCGGACTTCATCTGGTCCGCCGTCGCGGCCGGCACCCGCAGGTCCACCACGAACTCGCTCCCGCGACCCGCCTCGCTCGTGACGCTGAGTTCACCCCCGAGCGCCGCCGTCAACTTCCGTGAGATCAGCAGGCCAAGCCCCGTGCCCCCGAACTTGCGCGAGGTTGAACTGTCCGCCTGCGAGTAAGGCTTGAACAGCCGCTGCATCTGCTCGGGGGTCATCCCGATGCCCGAATCCGTCACCGAGAAGCGCAGCGACATCATCGGTCCTTCGCTTCCGATCTCCGGCATAGGAACGCACGCGGCGCGCAGCACGACCTCTCCCCTTTCCGTGAACTTGATCGCATTGCCCACCAGGTTCGTCAATACCTGACGCAGCCTCAGCGGGTCGGACAGGACGACGGAGATCGCCGGGTCGTACTCGATTCTCAGTTTCACGCCCTTCCCGATGGCCCGCACCTGCATGAGCGAGAAGACCTCCTCGCAGATCCCAGATGGCGGGCAGGGAACCTGTTCCACCGTCATCTTTCCCGCCTCGATCTTGGAAAGGTCCAGGATGTCATTGATGATGGAGAGAAGATGATCGCCGTTCCCGCGGATCGTCTGCACGGCGTTCGTGCGCTGCTCGGGGCTGAGCGTCGGGTCCATGAGCAACTCCGCGAACCCCACGATCGCCGTCATCGGCGTCCGGATCTCGTGGCTCATGTTGGCGAGGAACTCGCTCTTGGCGCGGCTGGCCTGGTCCGCGATCGCCATCGCCTCGCGGGTTATCGCCTCGCTCTCCTTCAGTTTCGCGCCGCTCCGCACCATCACCCCGAGCAGGATCAGCATCAGGCCGATGACCCCGAAGATTCCCGCCTCCGCCGCGCGCGCCTGCCTCACCTCCGACGTGACCCACGCCTCGTTCACCTGGAGCAGCACCTGGATCCCGCCGCCGTCGAGCGTCTCGAAATCCTTCAGCCGGAACAGGCTCAGGTGCGTCGAGCCGTGCCGCGCCATGTACTGATCGACCCCGCCCAACGCGAGGGCCCGCACGATCGGCTCCAACTCCGCCTCCGGCACCGGCGCCTTCGCCCGCCCGGAGTTGATCTCCTCCGAAAAGTACCCGCCCTTGTCCGTGACGAAGTTCACCCCGCCGTTCGCACCGCCCACCGAGCGCTTCTCGATCAAATCGAGGAGTCGCTCGAACCGCAGGCGCGCGCTGGCCACGCCGATCTTCTCCTTCGTCGCCGGGTCGAAGACCGGCACGGAATACGCCACCGACAGCCCCGACGAATCGAAGAACGCGGGGGTGATGTCGCAGGTGGTCTGGAACTCCAGCACCTCCGTGTCCCCGGCATTCTTGGCGCAACGCTGGATGATGTCGCGCCCCTCGAAACTCAGCGCGAGGATGCGCTTCACGCGCTCCGGCTCGATCGCCTCGCCGGACGCGTACACCGTGTTGATCGCCAGGATCTGTCCCGCGCGGTCGAAGATCGCCAGCGCGTCGATCTCGGTCGATTCCAGCACACCCAGGTTGCAGGCCTCCGTGCCGCTCTCGGGCTTGCCGGTCCTGAGCGCTTCGATCACCGCCGCGTTCAACGCGAGTTTCTTCGTCCGCTCGATCGCCGGATGAACCACCCGCGCGATGTCGTGCCGGAGCGAGTCGCCGATGTCGGTGAGCGTCGCCAGCGCCGTCGAGCGCGCGAACG
>JAGVLZ010000014.1 GCA_020054055.1 Phycisphaerales bacterium | reverse complement strand
GACCGATCTCGACTTCGCCCGTCGCGCCGCGGAATCGCTCGGGACGCCGCACGCGGAGGCCCACATCACGCGCGAACTCTTCAACGAGCGCTGGCCTTGGATGATCCAGCGGATGGGGGTGCCGCTCAGCACGCCGAATGAAGTTGCGATCCATGAAGTGGCGCGTCGGCTCCGCGCGGACGGCTGCATCGTGGCGCTTTCGGGCGAGGGGGCTGATGAACTCTTCGCGGGGTACGACCAGGTGCTCGACGCCGCGGCCCGCTTTCGGAACGATCCATCGGATGGGCGCACCGCCGCGGCGTTTGAGCTCGCGTCCAACGCGTGGGTTCCCCCCGATTTCAAGCCGGGCATCCTCAGCCCGCGCGCGTGGCGTGCGGCGGGGGAGGACCGCTGGCTGAGCGCCACCTACGAATCCGAGTTTACGCGTGCGGCCGCTGAAACGGGGAGCGACGGCCTCGACGCGCACCTACGATTTCATCGGCGCATCAACCTGACCGGGCTTCTTCAACGCCTCGACAGCGCGACGATGCTCGCGGGGGTCGAGGGGCGCACGCCGTTTGCGGATCACGAGGTTGCTCGGTTGGCCGAATCTCTGCCGCTTGCTTTCAAGTACGAGCACGACGAGTGGGCGAGCGCCACCGCTGGCGCACCGGCCCTTCGGGGGCAGTCGGCCTTGGCCACGCTCCCGCGAACGAAACTCATCCTGCGTGAAGCCTTCGCCGAGATCGTTCCCGCGGCCATCCTCGAACGGCCGAAGGCCTCCTTCCCTCTTCCATTCCAGTCGTGGGTGCAGGATCACGCGGGCGTGCTGCGCGAATCCGCCTTCGCGCGCGAGCTCTTCTCCGACGCGGCCATCGGCGCGGTGACGCAGCAGCCCGGCAAACTCTGGCGCCTGGCGTGGCCGATGATCAACCTTGCCTATTGGGGGCGTGCGATGGGGTGGTGAACGAGCCCCGCGCTCATCCGTGCCCCCACCAGGCCCCCACCCGCGCGATCACCACGCCTATGAGCCCGATGATCGCCGCCACGCCGCCGACCCACGCCATCACGGGCGGATGCGAGAGACTTCGGGGATCGCGCAGCACGAACCATCCACCAACAAGCAACCCGAGCCCCATCGCCGCGAGCGAGGCCAGCAGCAGCCCCTTCCACCGCTTCGCGGTCAACTCGATCAGTTGCACATGCCCCGGTTCGATGCGCACAACTACCGGTTCCGCAGCGGTCGAGATTCGTTCGACGGTCACCCCCCGTCCCCCCGCATCCGCGCGCGCCGCGGCATCATCCGCCGCATCGATGATGATCTCGATGGGCTTCTTCGATTTGGCATCCGTCCCGATCACGCGGTAGCGCATACCCTTCTATCGACCCGCGGCCATCCTCCGATGAAGGAGCAGCCATGCACTCGCAGACTTCCCCAGGCCTGATCGAACTCACGACCCTGCCGAACGAGGCCGAGGCGGGGATCATCCAGTCGGTTCTCACCGACGCGGGGATCGAGTCATGGACGCAGAAGGCCCCGGGCTTTGACTACCTTGGCCTCGGCACGCTCGGCTTTTCACGCACGACCATCACCATTCGAGAAGAGGATGCCGACCGCGCCCGGGCCGCGCTCGACGCGAACCGTCAGGACTCCGTTGATATCGACTGGTCCGAGGTGAACGTGGGCGAGCCTGAGGATGAGTCGGCGTCGGCGATCGCCGCGGCGCCGGAAGCGGAGCGGAATCACAAAGCGAGGATGTCCGGGCGTTTTCCGTTCGGCGCGCTCCTCTTCTGGACCGCTGCGGTGGGCGTCGCGATCTTGCTTCTGGGCCCGGTGCTCATCGTGCTGGTGCCGATCGCTCTGATTGACATTTACCGCCGGAGCCGAGGATAAAAACCGCGGTGTCGTTCCCCTCTATCTCTTCCAATCTCTCTTCTCTGTGTCTCTGCGCCCCTGTGGTGAATGCCTTGCTTTTCACCGCTCCGCCATCCCCACATACCCCACCCCATGCGGCCCGACATACTCCGCGTCCGGCCTGAACAGTCGATTGTCCGCGAGTTGCTCCAAGACATGCCCCGCCCACCCCGCGATGCGCGAGAGCGCGAACATCGGCGTGAACAGGTCCAACTTCAGCCCGATGCAGTGGTAGGTCGTCGCGGAGTAGAAGTCGACGTTGGGGTAGATCCCCTTCGCGGCCTTTTCGCGGAGCATGACCTGCTCGATCGCGTTGCTCTTTTCGTACAACTCCTGGTTCCCGGTGTCGGTGGCGAGTTGCTTCGCGAGGGTCTTGAGGTACGTCGCGCGGGGGTCGTAGGACTTGTAGACGCGGTGGCCGAAGCCGGCGATCTTCGCCTTCTTCGCCAGTTTTTCCTGGATGAATCGCTCGCAGTCCGCGGCGGGGGGGATTTCGCCCAGCATGCGCATCACGTCCTCGTTCGCCCCGCCGTGCAGCGGGCCGCGGAGGCTGCCGATCGCTCCGGTGATGGCGGAGTAGACATCGCTGAGGGTGCTGGCGATGACGCGGGCGGTGAAGGTGCTGTTGTTCAGCCCGTGGTCGGCGTGGAGGATCATGCACGCGTCGAACGCGCGTTCCATCGTGGGCGTGGGCTTCTGCCCGTTGAGCATGTAGAGGAAGTTCGCGGCGAAGGAGAGGCTCGCGTCCGGGTTGACATAGACGAGCCCCCGGCGCGAGCGATCGAAGGCCGCCACAATCGCCGGCGCCTGGGCCAGGATGTTCAGCGCCTTTTGGCGCGCCGTCGGCACGTCCACCGCGTTGGGTGACGGATCGAACATCCCAAGCGACGACACCATCGTCCGCAGCATGTGCATCGGCTGCGCATCCTTCGGCAGGGACGCGATCCGCTGGTCCATCCCCGTCGGCAGTTCATACCGTGCCCGCAGGTCCTTGTTGAAGGCGTCCAACTCGGCCCTCTTGGGCAGGCGCTGGTTCCAGAGCAGGAAGACCGTCTCCTCGAACGAAGAGTTCCGCGCCAGGTCGTCGATCGCGATTCCGACGTACTCCAGCACCCCCTTTTCGCCATCGATGAACGACATCCGCGTCTCGGCGGCAACGACACCTTCCAATCCCTTCGACATCATCGTGGCGGTCATGGCAACTCACTTCATTCCGGCGGCGACAGACTCATCACGCTCCGCGGGCCGGCCCAACGGAACACGACTCCCGACAGATCAATGCCTGGTCCCGGTCAGGTCCGGGGGGACCGGGGGGAGGGGGAAGGTGACTATAGGGACGCCGCGAACGCCCTTCAATTCCCGCCGCTCGCACGCAAACCCGATCATCGAAGCAGCCAACGTCGCGGCAGTTCGGCGACGCGCCGGTACAGTACCCGCCCGATATCCAGATCCGGTGATCAAAGGAGCATCGTCGATGTTCGAATCGTTGAAGTTGTCCCCCGGCGCGGGGTCGAAGTCCGTGATGGTCCTCGCACACTTCAAGGGACAGGGGCTGGACAAGGAGAG
>JAGVLZ010000020.1 GCA_020054055.1 Phycisphaerales bacterium | reverse complement strand
GCTGACGGCGCAGGCTTCGAGGAATCGGCGCGTGTTCGCGGTCTGCGGGCCGCAGGACCCGGATGAGCTCGGGGCGCAGATGGCGGTGGACCTCCTCGAAGCGGGCGGGTTCACGGTGACGTTCGCGGGTGGCGGGATCGCGTCGGATGAGATCCTGGCGCAGGTGCAGGAGACGCAGCCGGATGTGCTGCTGCTCTTTGCGAGTGCTCCCTCGGACCTGCCGGGGATCCGCGCGATGATCGACCAGATCAACGAGATCGGCGCGGTGCGGAACCTTCAGGTGGTCGTCGGCGGCGGGGTCTTCAACCGGGCCAAGGGGCTGGCGGAAGAGATCGGCGCGGACCTCTGGGCGGATTCGCCCGCTGAACTTGTTGACAAGATGGCGAACGAGCCGCATCGACGGGCCGTGCCGGCGCAGCAGAGCGTCGGGAAAAAGCGGAAGTTGCGCTCGGCGGCGTGATCGCTGGTTGTCCGAGCGTGCTATTCTGATCGCGTGACGCGGACGGACCCTCACACGCTTCGGCTTGATTTCCCGGTGCATCTGGGCGCGGAGCCCGCGGAGCCGGTGACCGGGCCGACGGCGTTCTGCGTCCTGGCGAGCAGTTCGTCGGGCAACTGCTCGGTGCTCATCCACGGCGAGGGATTGCTGCGGCGCGTGACGCTGATCGACTGTGGGTTGTCGCCGCGGCGGACGCGGCTGCTGCTCGCGCGGATGGGGCTCGACTTCTCCGTCATCGACGACATCCTCGTCACCCACCTCGACGGCGATCACTTCTACGCGGGATGGACCAAGGCGCTGCCGCGGCACACCTGGCTGCACATGCACCGGAAGCATCTGAAACGCGCGGTGAACGCGGGCGTGCCGATGGGCCGCGTGACCGCGTTCGAGGAGCCCTTCACGCTGCGCTGCGGCGTGCATGTGCGGCCGACCGTGCTGACGCACGATGCTTGGGGGGTCGTCGCGTTCCGGCTCGATATCCGCGGCGTGTCGCTGGGCTACGCGACGGACCTCGGACGGGCTTCACCCCCGCTCATCAAGGCCATGAAAGGGGTCGATGTGCTCGCGATCGAATCGAACTACTGCCGGCGGATGCAGATCGACAGCGATCGGCCGGAGGAGTTGAAGGAGCGCATCATGGGCGGGTACGGGCACCTCAGCAACGAGGAATGCGCGGCGGCGTGCAGAAAGATCGAGCCTCGCGAGCATGTGGTGCTGCTGCACCTCTCGCGGCAGTGCAACTCGCCCGACACGGCGAAGGGGCACCACGCGGGGGCGGGGTACCGATTGACGGTCGCGGACCCGGAGTGGCCGATGGAGCCGATTGTGTTGGATCGGGCGTGACCCGACGCTGTTCGCTCTACGCAGGGATGTCGAGTTCCAAGTACTCGCCACGCTTCATCGCGTCAGTAGCCTTGACAACAAACGCCAAGTGCCGCTGAATGCGCGGCCAACTGGTGGTTGGGAGGACGAGAATGGCGATGCGTCTGGCGGAGAGATTCTGCTGATATCGCAGGTTCTGATCGGTCGTCACCAGCAGATCGAACTCGGCTTCGGCGGCTTGCAGCAAGTCTCCATTGCTGAGTGCGGACCACCCCTTTTCATGCGCGGTTGAAACGTGGTGCCCAACCAGATGTTGACGCAGCGGCGCCGGAGTCCCCTGATCGAAGATGATTTTCATGGTTGCGTTGCGCGATGAGTTGCCATCTCATCGGCGCGTGATTCACGCGGCGAGGCTGCGCTCGGCGTGAGCAAGCACTTCTTCAACCTGCTCGCGCGTGACACCGGGGAACCACTGAAGGAAATCGTCGATTCGCGCGCCGTCCTCGATATTCTCGAAGAACGCCTTCACCGGAACACGAGTCCCCTTGAAAAGGTAGACCCCGCCCACCTTACCGGGGACACGTTCGACGGCTGAGCATTGGTCCCAGTCCAGCATGAAAGGATGATAGGGCTACGGCCTTCGCCGATCGCGCCGTTAATCTTCCGAGGCTAGTGATTCGGGATGTGGGCTATTGCAGACGGTATGTGTTAGGATGCATCCGGATGCCGGACTAGCCAGCTTCGTGCGTCTTTGTTTTGGGACGAGGCGTCTTATGGCCGAAATCCTCGTTTCCGCAACCCCCGTGGGCGGGGGGCGTACACTCTTCGGCTCGCACACCCCTTTGGGGCTCCCATGAACCGTCTGGAAGAACAGCGTGTGATCGAGTTGGCCGCTCAGGGCGATCGCGCCTCGGCGGACTGCTTGATCCGTACCCACCAGGCTTCGCTGTATTCGTACATGGTTCGTCTGTCCGGTCGGCCCGACCTGGCCGAGGACATCGTGCAGGACGCCTTCGTCCGCATCCTGACGAACCTGCACCGTTTCGACCCCCGATTCCGATTCTCGACGTGGCTCTTCACCATCGCCAAGCGTCTGTACGTCAACGCGATGCAGAAGCATCGCCCGGTGTACGACAGCGACATGGTCGGCGGGGCTTCGAGCCGGACGTTTGACGATCCGAGCGCGCCATCCATCGCCCTCGAAGAGCGTTCGCACGCCCGCGAGTGCCTCGATGCGGCGCTCGCCGGCCTGAACGATGAGCAGCGTCAGATCATGCTGCTCTTCCACCAGCAGGAGTGGCCGATCGCGCAGATCGCGGCGTACATGAGCATGCCGGAGGGGACGATCAAGAGTCACCTCCATCGCGGGCGCAAAAAGATGCGCCGTCTGTACGAGCAGGTCGAGCAGGATGCGGACGCGCAGATTGAGTCGGAGACCTGATGTCGTTTTCTTTTCGTGACCATCTCGATGGGTTGAACGCGGGCGAGCCCCCGCTGCCGCCTGAGGTTCTCGCGGAGGGCGCGATCCCCGATGAGCTGGTGGACCGGATGCTCGACGGCGAGGTGGACCCGATCAAGTCTCGCGACGTACTCGGCGCGATCCGCGCCGACCGCGATGCGTGCGAGCGTCTCGACTCGACGGGCCGGATCCTTCGTTCGCTCAAGAAGGACCGCAAGGCCATCGAATGCCCCGACTTTTCCGGGCGTGTGCTGGCGCGGGTCTCGGCGCGCAGCGGACTTTTCTCGAAGGCGGGCTTCGGCCGGATGCTGGCGTACCGCTACGCCG
>JAGVLZ010000141.1 GCA_020054055.1 Phycisphaerales bacterium | reverse complement strand
TCCTCGACGATCCGCAGGCCGGTGCGGGTGCCGATGATCGCGGACATCGTGTGCCGCACGCTGGGCGTCGATCTCGAGGATATTCGCCGCCGCAAGCGGCATCGGCGGATCGTGCTCGCTCGCGCGATGATCGCCTACCTCGCCAAGCAGTTGACGACGCATTCGTACCCCGAGATCGCGCAGGCGATCGGGTGCGGGAGCCACTCGACCATGATCGACGGCGCGAAGCGCATGAAACAGATGGTCGAGAGCGGCGAGTCGTGCGATGGTGAGGTGCCGGGGTCCATGATGAGCGCGCGGGACCTGTGCGATCGGCTCAGGAGGCTGATCATGAACATGTCGCCGCCGATGCACGGCCTGTGAGGCGTTCGAGGCGTGCCCGGAGCGAAGGGGGAGTCCTTCGGTGCATGGGTTTTCGGGATGTGCCAAGCGAAGGGTCCGCCTTGCCCTGTGCTGGAATGCCGACCGCCGTCAATGCGGTTGCACCCTTTCAGGGTGCGGAAAAGTCGTTGTTTCCTTTGTGACCGGGGGCGGCGCTCGCGGACTCGCTCTGCCCCCGGCTGCTGACTGTCAGCCTTTCAGGCTGCGAAGCGCGTCCCATCTTCGACCTACACTCTCGGCATGATTTCCACGATCCGTGTCGCTTGTTCGTTCGTGCTGGTCCTCTCGTGCGCGTCGGTGCTGACCGCGCAGGGCGAGGCTCCTCCGGCCCCCTCACCGAACACGGTGCTCGAAAGCGTTGTGCGCGGGGTCCCCGAGCGGCGCAGCAACGATGCATTGCTCGGGCTGCGCAAGTTGAAAGACCCCTCGTTGCGAGCCTTGTTTTCGGCGCTGGTTTCATCGGAACACGCTTCGCGGCGGCGGCAGGGGGTGCTGGGGCTCGCGGAACTCGAGAACCCTCCCCGGATGAACCCGCTCCTTCTCTCGCGGATCTCGGACCCTCTGGAACGGGCGGCGCTGGTCGGCGAGGGGCTGTCAAGCGATCTGATCGGCGCGGAGCAGGTCGAGCAGATGCTGGCGTGGCCGAGCCTTGAGCCTTACGTCGAACTCTCGCTGCGGGCGCGTCTTTCAAGTCTGGGAAAGGGGCTTGATACGGCGAGGGTGTCCATGCTCGCCGAGAAGGGCGGCGTTTCGAGCGAGTTGCTGGCGGGAGCGCTGCTGGCGCAGTCGGGTGACTCGGCGCTCTTTGAGCGTGCGAGCGGGAGGCTGCTCGGCCTGACCGACCCGGAGCGCGGGGCGATGGTCGGCCTGTTTCTTGAGGCGGTCCGTCGCGAGAAGTTGACCGCCGCCTCGTCGCTCCTTCCGAGGCTGGCGTTCGCGTACTCAGCCTTTCCCTCGGCGGAGGCGGACATCCTGAGGACGTGGGTCCGCGTGTCGCCCGAGTCGGGTCTGGCCGCGTGGCGGACGAAGTGGGAAGGATCGACCGGGCTCGCGGATCGCCTTCGGCTGGCGATGGTGGCGCTCGACGCAAGCGACCTCGCCCCGCCCGAGTTGTTCTCGCTCATCGAATCGGCTCAGGCCGAACCGGCGCTCGCGTCGATGGGCCGCCTCGGTGCGACGCTGGCGCGTCGGGAGCCGGCCTTGGACGCGCTGCGCGAGTTGATCGCGTTGCGGTATGTGCCCGTCGAGTCGTGGATCATCGATCGTGCCAAGTCCTGGGACGAAGCGACGGCGCTGGGGACGTACCGGGCGTTCATCGATGCGTGGGCGGCGCGGCCGCCGACCGCCGAACTGGTGAGCGAGTCCGTCCTGGAGGCGGGCGAGGCGCTGATGGAGAAGGACCGCGCGTTTCTTGCGTCGTCGTTGTCGCGCGCGTGCGAGAAGGGTGACGTGCGGATGAGCCACGCGTTCTTGATGATGCACCTGGCGACGGGGTCTTCGCCGGTGTGGGATGTCGCAGCGCCGCCCCGCTGGCCGGACAAGCAGAGCGAGGGGTTGGAGTTGCTGGTCCGCGCCCGGAGCGCGGAGGCCGGCGCTTTCCCGAAGACGGAGTGGGGGGCGCTGGAGGCAATCGCGACGGGGGCCGGGGCGAAACTGCCTTTTTCGATGCGGGCCCAGGCGGCGTGGATGCTGCTGAAGGCTCGGGGGCAGACCGATGCGACGCTGGCGCGGCTTCTGGCTGGGCAGGAGTGACTGGGGTACCACTTGAATGCGCGGGGGCCGGATCGCCGACAATAGGAGTGGAGGCCCACCCCATGGTTGACGAGATCCCGCTGAGCGAGCCCGACATCACCGACGCGGAGGTGGCGATGGTCGAGCGTGTGCTGCGCTCGAAGCGTCTCTCGATCGGCCCGGTGAACCAGGCGTTCGAGACGGCGGTCGCGGCGCGGACGGGGTGCCGGCACGCGGTGTCGTGCTCATCCGGGACGGCCGGGCTGCACATGCTGATGCTGGCGATGGGGATCGGGCCGGGGGACGAGGTGGTGACGACGCCCTTCTCATTCATCGCGTCGTCGAACTGCATCCTCTATGTCGGCGCGAAGCCCGTGTTCGTGGACATCTGCCCGAAGTCGCTGAACATGGACCCGCAGCGCGTGGAGGACGCGATCACGCCGAAGACGAAGGCGATCCTGGCCGTCGAGACTTTCGGGAATCCTTCGTTCATGTCCGACTACCGATCCATCGCGGGTCGGCACGAGGTCCGCATGATCGAGGATTCGTGCGAGGGGCTGGGCGGGAAGTACAAGGGCCGCGCGGTCGGATCATTCGGCCACGCGGGAGTCTTCGGGTTCTATCCGAACAAGCAGGTCACGACGGGCGAGGGGGGAATGATCGTCACCGACGACGATCGTCTGGCCGACCTCTGCCGCTCGTACCGGAACCAGGGGCGGGAGGTGGTGGGGGGCAACACGATCGGCGGGTGGCTCGCGCACGAGCGCCTCGGCTACAACTACCGGCTGTCGGAGATACAGGCGGCGTTGGGCGTGGCGCAGATGCGCCGCCTCGATGAGATCGTCGAGCAGCGGCAGCGCGTCGCGCGGCTGTACATCGAGCGATTGCTCGACCTGACGGACATCATCCTGCCGACAGTCGATCACGACACGTTCATGAGTTGGTTCGTCTTCGTCGTGCGCCTCAGCGACCGGTACAACCAGGACGAGCGCGACCGCATCATCGAGGGTCTTCACCGCCACGATGTCGGCTCGGCCCCCTATTTCCCGTGCATCCATCTTCAGCCCTTCTATCGCGCGATGGGCTTCAAGGAAGGGATGTTCCCCGTCGCCGAGAGCGTGAGCAGGCGGACGCTGGCGCTGCCGTTCTTTAATCGGCTGACGGAGAAGGACATTGATTTTGTGGTGCAGACGCTGGGGCTGATGCTGGGGCGGGAGGGGTTGAAGAGGGGGTGATGGGCCACCGATTACCGGATTCGGTAAATCGGCGGCACGGCCACTAGGATAAAGCCATGCGCCGCGCGTTCACGCTTATCGAACTCCTCGTCGTCGTCGCGATCATCGCGATCCTGATCGCGATCCTGCTGCCGGCGCTCGGGAAGGCCCGCGAGTCGGGGCGCGCGGCCTCCTGCTCTTCCAATCTTCGGCAACTGGGGCAGGGGCTGACGTCGTACCTCGCGGATTATGACGATCGGCTGCCGCAGGTCCGCGTGGATGGGTTCGGGGGGAACATCGTGTCTGGGGAATTGGGGCAGAACATCGGCTCGCTCTTTGGGGGGAAGTTGGGTTCGCTGCCGTTTCTTGGGATTGATCGGATCGGGCCGCGCGGCCGACCGTTGAACAGGTATGTCTGGGAGGGGGATGTGCCGCGCGATAATGCGCCGGACGCGAGGAAGTACGAGATCCCGCTCTTCGAGGACCCGTCGGACAAGGGGACGGACGATGCGCTGATCCCGCCGGACTTCGACAAGTCGAGCGTGTACAACCTCGTCGGCACGTCGTACAACCTGAACGACCACGCGCTCGACGATCGGCAAGGTGAAGAGGTCTATCCGACGCTGATTCCGAAACGCGGCGGGCGCATGCCCAACATCGCCAACCCCTCGCGGACGTGGGTGCTGGGCGATCAGCCGATCTACAACTACGACGACAACGGGGACCGGCAGCAGCGTTGGCATTTTCAGCAGGTGCGTGCGAACCTGCTCTTCGCGGATACGCATGTGGACGGCGGGGTGAGCGTGGACAAGGGGATCAAGAACGACACGCCGAGGTATTCGTTCCTGCCGCGGCCGGACTGGATCGAGAACCCGCCGCGGCAGTAATGCCGTTGGCAGCAACTGGTGGGTCGTTCGGTACGATTGATTCCAGATATGAATCAGAGCGAAGTTGGGATTCTCGTTGCGGTGTGCCTCTTCGGTGGGATGCTGTTCTTTCTCGAAGCCGGTCGCCGCATCGGCCTGCGGCGATACAAGGAAGACACCGACGGCGTTCGCGCCGGATTGGGTGTCATCGAGGGAGCCTTGTTCGGGCTGCTGGGGCTGATGATCGCGTTCACGTTTTCTGGCGCGGCGTCCCGGTTCGACGAGCGTCGGGAGCTGATTGTCCAAGAGGCCAACGCGATCGGGACGGCGTATCTGCGATTGGATGTGCTCCCGGACGATGCCCGGCTGCCCTTGCGGGCGCTCTTCAGGGACTACCTGGATTCGCGGCTGAAAACATACGAACTTCTGCCGGATATTGACGCCGCGTTCCGAGAACTGGGGCATTCGATCGAGATACAGTCGCGGATCTGGCGTTCGGCTCGGATCGCGTGCGAGGAAAGCAAGTCGCAGTCCGCGACGATGCTGCTCCTGCCGGCGCTGAATGAAATGTTCGACATCGTGACGACACGCATCATGGCCGCACGCACGCATCCGCCGGCGATCGTGTTCATGCTGCTGGGGGTGCTGGCGTTGACCGGCGCGCTGCTCGCGGGGTTCGGGATGTCCGGCGGTCGATCGCGCTCCTTGCTTCACATGGTCGCGTTCGCCCTGATCATGGCGTCGACGGTGTATGTGATCTTTGACCTCGAGTATCCGCGCCTCGGGTTGTTCAGAGTCGATGACTTCGATCAGGTTCTCGTCGATCTTCGCGCGACGATGAACTGATGAGGACGGGCGTCGCGGCTTATCGGGCCGCTCGAACAGGGGGTTGCGTCGATAAAAATGGCTGAATCGGCGGCGTGGGGGGCGTTCTTATCGGGCTTCGCGCAGGTCGAAATGCGATCTCAAGATTCACCGGCGCATCGCTGGTCTTCCGATCTCTCAAGCACTTGAATGCAGCCCCCGGCGGAGCATGGGGATCGAACGACTGACGGATGAAGCGGCCGGAGGGCACGCCGAAACGTCGATGCCCGCCGGAGAGATACCCGTGAGCCATGAACTGCTTGTCGAACGTCTCTTTGACACCCTTGTGAGCGGCGACCGCCAGGCCGTGCGCTCGTTTGTGCAGGAGACGACGTCGCGCGGCGTGAAGGCCGAGGCGCTCATCAGCGAGGTCTTCTGGCCCGCGTACAACCTGATCGATTCGATGCACCGCAAGGACCAGATGACGACGATCGCTCATCACATGGCGACGCGGCTGCTCCGCGTGCTGGCGGACC
>JAGVLZ010000017.1 GCA_020054055.1 Phycisphaerales bacterium | reverse complement strand
CGCCGCCCCGGCGTCGAGCGGGCCGAGGATCTCCGCCGGGCTGGTAAGTTTACGCTCGCGCCCCGCGGCAGGAACGTCAAGTTCGCCCAAGGCGAAGGGGGCCAACGGCGGCTCGGCCCGCGCCGATCGGGCTTCCGTGCAGTTCACTTCGGCCGACTCCGGACTCACGCGGATGTCCGGCAAGTTAGTGGTGAGGCCGCACCCGAGTGAACTGCCGAGTTCCGCAACATGAACGACACTCGCGAGCGACACGGTTCCGCTCACGGCCTTCTCAATGACGTACTCGGCCACAAAGTTTCCGCACACATCACCACAGCCTGGCCGCTCGCAGCATTCTTCTTCTAGGACGCTCGACAGCAGCGTCACGTTGGGACTCACCGTCCACGAACCGCCTAACCCAGTCGCAAAAATGACGACCGGGTCCGGGTCTTCGATGGAAACGAAGAGTCCGATCCTCCGGCGCGCGGCGGGGAGTGGACCACAACAAGAACCCACTCCTCCGCCATACTCGATACGGACCACCGTTCTAAGTAGTACAGCACCAGGTTCAACTTGGTATTCCACGTTTGCGGCCACATGGCCCCAGGTGTAATAGTCCAGAAAATCGTCTTTGCCCGGAGCGCTATACCTGTGGGCTCCAGCCTCGCCGCGGACCTGGATATAATGGTCACGTTGTGCGAAGTACGCGAGTATGGGGTCGCCGAACTCGCTGCTTAAGTCAAGCGGATGGCCCGACCCGCTCCATGAGCCAGAATTTGAATAGGGGGGGGGAAAAACGTCTACGCCATTGACGGTTGCGACGTGTTGCCATGACTCCGCAGCGCACCCACTGACCGAGACGGGCGTCACCGCAGAGGGAACGGTGAAGCTCTGGGTTACCCGCACGGTAAATAGGCTACCCACTGTATCGGCGTGCAGTGCGGACGAAGCGAGCCAAGTGGTCGCCACCGCAACGAGAATCCGCCTGAGCATGGTGAGCCTCCCGTTCGAAACGATTGCGCCGGTTGACGCTGCCCCAATGTACCCCCCTTCCTCCCGATGTCAACCAGCAAGGACCACTCCTTACGCAGTTCTCACGCAGTTCTCACCCGCCGGCAAGGTCTTCGAGGCCACGGCCGCGGCAAACGCGGCGGGACGAACGACTTTCGGACAATCGACTGACGCCGACGCCCACATTTGATTGGTGCTTTCTTCACGACGCGACGCGGACTACTCGATGATGCTGCGCGGGTTGTCCAGCGGATCCACCCCCTGTGCCGGGAGGTACCCGAACTTGACGGAGTCGGGGTCCGCGGTTCCTCCGTGCCTGTAGAGCGACCTCGAGGGTGTCCAGTAGACCGGGTTTTTCGAATCGAAGCGGTTCAGAAGTTGAACGTGCCCGTCCCAGAACGCCGCGTCCATTCGCTTGCCGTGCCGATACGACAGAGGGATATTGGCACCGTCGTTGATTGTTCCACCGTCGCCGCGTAGGCCCCACGATCGGCACCCTTTGTAGGTCGGAGAATCGTCCGTGAATGACCCCCAAGTCTCCCCGGTGTACGAGGCGTCCCAGTCGAGCGCAAACCTTGACGAGTTCTCCAGGTACCGGAATCCATCCGCGATGGCGATCTTTCGACCCTGCGACCCGACATTGACCACCTTGGGAACGTACTGCTTGGGAACGATCATCCGGTTCTCAAGGTCCGCGTCCATACTCACGAAGTCGTCCGATGCGAACCGTCTGGTGCCGAAGTCGCTTGTTCCGCCGTACAACTGGAACCGGATCGGCATGAGGAAACTCACGCCGTGCGTCGCGTCGGGAGCGTTCGCATCCAACCAATCGGCCATCTGGGAGTTGCCGGGCACCCCGCCCGTCCACACGGGCACCCGCAGTTTCATCGCCGGGTCGGAGAACTCTTCAAGAATCCGATAGAAGCGATGCTCGCGATCGAGCGGCAAACCAAAGTCCGCGCCGACGCAGGGGCTGATCCAGTCGTACGCCTGAACAGGAGCCGATGAGCGGCTCTCCATTGTCCGAATCAGGTCTTCGCCGGGATTCGTGCGGAACAACTTCGCGCCGCTCGTGTTGACACCCACGATCCAGTCGTCATTCTCAGCAGCGTATCCGAGGATGCCAACCACCAACTGTCGCTGCATGCTGCCGCTCCCGGCCTGCCACGCCGCCTCGCGCGCCTTGCCCAGCGCCGGCAGGAGGATGCCGATCAGGATCGCGATGATCGCAACGACCACCAGCAGTTCGATGAGGGTGAACCCCCTCCGCCTCGAAGACTCGGCACCTCCCCCGTTGGGAACGGGGGAGGATGCTGCGGGAGCCTGAGCGCTTGTGACGTGTCGAACATTCATAAAACTACTTCGCTCCCTTCACTTCCAGCGTGGCGATATCGACCTTGAAGCGGCTGTCGGTTTTCAGAGTCTCCAGGGCCGCCTTGTATCGGTCCTGCACAAACACCTTGCCGTCACGTTCCTCGGCAGGAAGCAAGACCCGCTCTCCGTCTGTGTTCTTCGCCGGGATCGACTTGACTTTGTTCAGCCCCAGATACACGACCTCGCCGCTCATCACGTCCACATATGGAAGCGATCCGGGCAGTGGGCTTTTGTTCGACGAAAGGAACGACCAGACCCCCCAGATGAGGACGAGCGGGGCGATCGAGATGGCTGCGTATTTCAACCAGTTCATGCGGCGATCCCGTTTCGACCCCGGCTCGGGCGGCGCGCGCCGCCGACCGGGATCGGCCACGGAAGAGAGTACCGGCCCCGCCGCTTCCAGACAAGAGAGAGGCCCATGACGGAGCCATTGTGAGTGCGGCGTTAAGGCGGGTGGATTCCTCAGCCGACAGGCGGTCCACGGGGAGAGGCGGAAGGCGGAGGGCGTAAGTCGGAAGCAGCGCGATCAGTCGATCAGGTTTCGCAAGGACCGCGGATCGTTCGACGGCTCGATCCCGAACGTTTTCGAGTCGGGGTCCAGCCGCCCCAGCGGGTCCATGAGCCGCGACCGGGAGGGCGCCCACAGGCTCGGGTTGCGCGAAGACCTCTCGTCGAGCGTTTCGACATGCCCATCCCACATCGCGGCGTTGATCCGATGCGCGTGCCGATAGACCACCGAGAGGTTGTAGCCCGTGCCGCCGGCGCCATCGCGCCCCCAGGACCGGCTGAGCGGATCGCACGCCGAGCGCTCGGTGAACGAGCCCCAGTTGCGATGCGAGTACGACGCGTCAAAGTCGATGATCCGCAGCCCCAGATACCTGAACCCGTCGGCCAGCGCGATCTTCTGTGACGCATGGCCGATCAGGTCAATCCGCGGCCTGTAGTCATTGCGGATCCGATGCACCCGCGCGAGTTCCTGAAACTTGTCCGACGAGAACTGCGTGAGGACCACGTCCCCGCGCGGACCATCGAGCACGCGCAGCCCGCCGTAGAGTTGGAAGTTCGTCGGCATGAGGTACGAGATGCCGTGTGCGGGCTCTTTCGCGTGTTCGTCGATCCAGTCCGCCATCGCGAGCGAGCCCTGGTCGCCGCCGATCCACACCGGCGCGCGGAGCGCCATGCTCGGGCACGAAAACTGCTCGAGCAGCATGTGGAAGCGCTGCTCGCGCTGGAGGGGGAGGGCTTGTCCCGCGAGCGCGGGGCTCATCCAATCGTTCACCTGCACCGGCGCATCCGAATGGCGCGAAAGCGCCTCGATGGCTGGCGGAGTCGGGCCGCGCATGAGCGAATAGCCCGACGTGTTGAACCCCGGGATCCATTCGTCGTGATCGACCGCGTAGCGGAGCAGCCCCACCGCCAGTTGTTGCTGCATCGCGGCACACGCCGCCTGCCGCGCTGAATCGCGCGCCCCACCAAGCGATGGCAGCATCAATCCGACCAAGACCGAGACCGCGGCGACCACCATCAACACTTCGATGATCGTGAAGGCCGCACGACGGGCGTGAGCGCAAACTCCCGGCATGCGCCGGAGTCTACCACGGTGCCACCAATCCGCCGTCCGCGACGATTCGGTGCTTCACGCGTGACGCACCGATTCCCGTCAGAATGTGAATCGGCGGCACGTCAAACAGTTCGAGTTCCCGATCACGGGCAGACGTTGCCGAAGTTGGCGAGGACTGCCGTGATGTCGGCGAAGTTCACGTCGCCATCAAAGTTGGCATCGCCGGGTCCGCCCACGCCGGGGGTGTAGACCGCGCCGAAGTTCGCGAGCACGCTCGTGATGTCCGCGAAACTCACCGTGTTGTCGCCGTCGGCGTCGCCCGTGCAGACCGGCGGCGGCGGGGCGATGTCGGGGACGATCATCAGCACCGCCTGGTAAGGCTCGGGAGTCCCCGAGTTGTTGTAGGCGATGCGCGCATTCACGATCAGCCCGCCCACCGCGCGCGGATCGGCCGCGCTGTCGGGAGTCTCGCCCGGGAAGAGCGGCTGGAGCACGCTCCCCGAAAAGAACGAGCCGGACGCGATCGAGTCCGCGTCGCCCAGCGTCAGTTGCTCGATGGTGTACATCCGCTGCGAGTTGATCCCGGTGAACGACTGCCCGCTCGCGAGGATGCGCTCGAGTCGATACCCCGAAGCGGTGTTGACGGCCTTGATGAGCGCGGTGCCGACCGGCCCCACCGTCGGCTGGAACGCCGCGACAAAGTAGATGTTGCCCGAACGATCCACGCCGGGAGCCGAGAACGCGACGGGCGAGCCATTGGCGATCGCGCCGATGGACGTGCCCGACGGGCCGTTCAGCACGGCCTTGCCCT